>NZ_CALLYO010000286.1 GCF_937858865.1 uncultured Amaricoccus sp.
CCGCGAGGGCGGCAGAACCGTCGGCGCCGGCGTCGTCTCCAAGATCATCGAGTGACGGCCGCGGGGCGGTCCCGCTTCCGATAGTTCGCGCAGCGCCGGGGTGGGTCACCCCGGCGCTGTCTTTTGCGGTCCCGGCTGGACAACCGCCCGCGGGCGGGGTTTTCTCCGCGCCATGCTCGCCCCCCGCCGTCCCACGCATCCCACGGAAGGCCAGCGCCTCTATGCGGTCGGGGACGTGCACGGGCGGCTCGATCTGCTCGAGAACGTGCTGGGGCGGATCCGCGCCGATCTCGAGGCGCGGCCGCATCCGCGGCCGCGGGTCGTCATGCTCGGGGACTATGTGGATCGCGGGCCGGACAGCCGCGGGGTCATCGAGGCGCTGATCGCGCTCAAGGCCTCGGCGCTGCCGGCGAGCTTCCTGCTCGGGAACCACGACAGCTACGTCGCGGCCTACCTGCGCGAGCCGGCCTGGTTCGACCGCAGCAATCACTGGCTGCACGACAGCCTCGGCGGCAGCGCGACGCTCGCTTCCTACGGGGTGGCGAACGCCAGCGCCGCGAGCCCGGCCGCCACGCGCGACGCCTTCGCCGCCGCCTTCCCGCGGGCGCACATGGCCTTCCTCGAGGCCTGCGCGCTCAAGATCCGCATCGGCGGCTATCTCTTCGTCCACGCCGGCATCCGGCCGGGCGTGCCGATCGCGGAGCAGACGCGCGAGGACCTGATCTGGATCCGCGAGCCCTTCCTGAGCTCGGACGCCGACTTCGGCCTCAAGGTGGTGCACGGGCATACCATCGTGCCGCAGGTCGAGCACTGGCCGAACCGGATCGCCGTCGACACCGGGGCGGTCCGCAGCGGGGTCCTGTCCTGCGTCGTCCTGGAAGGGACGCAGGTGTCGCTGCTCGGGCCGGCCGGGCTCCGGCCCTGGCCGGAGGGCTCGGGCCTCGCCAGGTCCGAGCCGCCGCGCGCCGGCTGGCGGAACCTCTGGATCCGACGCTGAAAGGCACGGGGTGGGCACGCGTGCCCACTTTGCCATCCTACTGTTTTTGCTAGATTTCCCCTTGCGGCGTTAACCAGATCCACACTACACGACTCCCCGGCTTTTCAGGGTTTTCGGGGTGAGGTTGCGCCAT
>NZ_CALLYO010000287.1 GCF_937858865.1 uncultured Amaricoccus sp.
CTACTTGCCCGGCGACACCGGCTTGCGGCCGCGGATGCGCTGACGCCAGAAGATGCTGAAGCGGCGGCGGGTGCGGATGAAGCCGGCCGAGACGGTCGGGCGGATCAGCGGCACGTCGACGGCGAGCAGCATCAGGCCGAGCGGGAGCATCCAGATGCCGAGGACCGGCAGGAAGGAGAAGACGCCGCCGAGCAGGAGCAGCACCGCCGTCGGCAGGCGCACGATGCGCATCCCGTCCCGGAGCAGCCGCTCGCTCACCGGCCGCGTCGCCGGCATCGCCCGCGACAGCGCCTCGAACTGGCGGCGAAGACGTTTCTTGTCCTTCCTCACGCTTCGCGCATCGGCCTCCCTTCTTCGCAATTGGGACTATCGGCGACGATCATCAAGACTTTCTGACGCCGGTTCACGGATTCTGCATCCGGATCCGGGCAGGCCGCGGCTCGCCGCTCCGGGGAGGCCGCGGGGAAGTGGAGTGGCGATGTCGGCGCGCTCGCGACGCGAGCAGGGGCGGGGCGGCCGATTCGGCCGGCCCGCGCCTTCAGCGTCCCTTGAAGAGGCCGCCGAGGATGCCGCGCACGAGCTGCTGGCCCTGGCGGGTGCCGAGCTGCTTGATGACGGTGCGGGTGATCTCGGTGGTGATCGAGGGCTGCGCCCGGCCGCGCGCGGGCGCGGGCTGGTAGCGCCGGGCCTGCCTGAGCTCGGCGTCGCGCTGGGCGGCCTGCTTCAGCATCTCCTCGGCCATCGCCGCCTCGCCCGCCGCCTTCTCGGCGCGGGCGGAGAGGATTTCGTGCGCCGACTCGCGGTCGAGCGGCGTCTCGTACTTGCCGGCGAGGGGCGAGTCCGCCAGCGTCTGCGCCCGCTCGCCGGGCGTGATCGGGCCCATGCGCGACTCGGGCGGGCGGATCAGCGTGCGGCTGACCATGGCCGGCACGCCCTTCGCCTCGAGGAGCGAGACGACGGCCTCCCCGGTCCCGACCTCGCGGATCGCGGTCTCGGTGTCGAACTCGGGGTTGGGGCGGAAGGTCTCGGCCGCCTGGCGCAGCGCCTTGGCGTCGCGCGGGGTGAAGGCGCGCAGCGCGTGCTGGATGCGGTTGCCGAGCTGGGCGAGCACGTCCTGCGGCACGTCGTCGGGGTTCTGGGTGCAGAAGTAGACGCCGACCCCCTTGGAGCGGATCAGGCGGACGACCTGCACCACCTTCTCGGTCAGCGCCTTCGGCGCGTCGGTGAAGAGGAGGTGCGCCTCGTCGAAGAAGAAGACGAGGACGGGCTTGTCCGGGTCGCCGACCTCGGGCAGCTGCTCGAAGAGCTCGGAGAGGAGCCAGAGCAGGAACATGGCGTAGAGCCTGGGCGACTGCATCAGCCGGTCGGACATGAGGATGTTGACCCGCCCCATGCCGTCGGGGCCGGTCGCGATCAGGTCCGTGAGCGCGAGGGCCGGCTCGCCGAGGAAGTCCTTCGCCCCCTGGTTCTCGAGCACCAGCAGCGCACGCTGGATGGCGCCGATCGAGGCGGGGGCGACGTTGCCGTAGGTGCGGCCGACCTCCTGGGCGTTCTCGCCGAGCCAGACGAGGACCGACTGCAGATCCTTGAGATCGAGGAGCGCGAGCCCCTGCTCGTCGGCCACGCGGAAGGCGATGTTGAGCACCCCCTCCTGCGCGTCCGATAGCTCCATCATGCGGGCAAGGAGGAGCGGGCCCATCTCGCTCACCGTGGTGCGGACCGGGTGGCCCTGCGCGCCGAAGAGATCCCAGAAGACTACAGGATAGGCGCGGTAGGCGAAGTCGGCCATGCCGATCTGCGCCGCGCGGTTCGTGAGCGATTCGTGCGCCTTGCCGGCCGGATCTCCGGGGCGCGACAGGCCGGAGACGTCGCCCTTCACGTCCTGGACCACCACCGGTACGCCGGCGGCGGAGAAGCCCTCGGCGAGGATCTGCACGGTCACCGTCTTGCCGGTGCCGGTCGCGCCGGTGATGAGACCATGGCGATTACCGTAGCGCAGCAGCAGCTCGCGAGGCTCGGCATGGTCCTTGCCGCCGCCTCCCACCAGGATCCCGTCCTCGGCCATGCGCGCTCCCGGAAAATCGTTGGATTCAAAATCGAATATTAAGCATCGCCTCCTAGAGTGCAATGCGTGTCCCGGTTGTTCCTCCGTTCCGGGGCACGTGTTTTCCTCGCTGTATCACTCGGGTCGCGGTAACAACGCCGCGACCCCTTTTTTCGCATTTCACGTTGTTGCAAAATGCACTTGTCCGACACGCTTGACCCGATTTCTCATCTAGCGTAGCGTCCGCCTCATCGTTCGGCCTAGTCCGACAGGGAAGTCGCGAAAGCGAGGGAAAGGGCGCCCCCGGGCGCCCTTTTCACTTGGCCGCGAGCCTTCCGGCCGCGCTCTCCAGGGGCGTTGACAGTCGTCCCGCGGGATGACAATCCCGCGGGAATCCCATGCGCGATGCCCGGACGCGGGCCGGGGTCGCGCGTCGCCAGATCACGAGGAGCGAGCAGCACGATGCAACCGATCCGGAACCGCCTCATCCTGGCCGCGCTCGGGCTGGCGCTCGCCGGCCCCCTCGCCGCGCAGGAGGCGGAAGCCCCGGCCGCCGACGCTCCGGCCGCCGAGGCCCCGGCCGCCGAGGCTCCGGCGAGCGAGGCGCCTGCGGCCGCGCCCGAGGCCCCGGCCGAGACGGCCCCGGCCGAGGCCGCTCCCCAGGACGGCCAGGCCGCGCAGGAAGGCGCGGGCACGCCCGGGGCGGGCGACCCGGCACAGCCCGAGGTCATGGAGATCGTCAAGGACACCTTCGGCGACTGGCAGATCCGCTGCGCCCCCGACGGCGACGAATGCTTCATGTACCAGCTCGCCACCGACGAGCAGAAGAACCCGGTGGCCGAGGTCAGCCTGCTGAAGCTGCCCGAGCAGTCCGAGGCCGATGCCGGCGTCACCGTGGTGACCCCGCTCGGGACGCTGCTCACCACCGGCGTCATCCTGCAGGTCGACAACGGCGAGAAGCGCCAGTACCCGTTCGCCTGGTGCAGCCAGGTCGGCTGCTTCGCGCGCTTCGGGCTGGCCAAGCCGTCGATCGACGCGCTGAAGCGCGGCAAGGCCGGCAAGATCACCCTCATCTCGGTGGGCCGCCCCGACCGCCCCGTCGAGCTCGACCTCTCGCTCTCGGGCTTCACCGCCGCCTTCGACGCGCTCGAGATCCCGGTGCTGCCGGAGGGCGCCCTGCTGCCGCCGAACCCGGCCCCGGCTCCCGCCGCGCAGCAGCCGGCGGCGCGCCCGGCCCCGGCCAAGCCGCTGCCCGACCTGCAGCCCAAGCGCTGATCCCGCCCGACTGCGTCCGGAGCCACCGCTCCGGGCGCGGTCAGCGAAGGCCTCAGCCGAAGGCGCGCAGCACCAGGACGGCGTTCATCCCCCCGAAGGCGAAGGCATTCGACATCACCGCCCGCACCCGGCGCTGGCGCGCCTCGTTCGGCACCACGTCGAGGTCGCACTCGGGGTCGGGCTCCTCGTAGTTGATCGTCGGCGCGATCACCCCGTCGCCGAGCGCCATCACGCAGGCGACGAGCTCGACCGCGCCCGTCCCGCCGATCAGGTGCCCGTGCATCGACTTGGTCGAGGAGATCATCAGCCGGTCGGCATGATC
>NZ_CALLYO010000288.1 GCF_937858865.1 uncultured Amaricoccus sp.
CGGCCCGAGCTGCGCGCGCCCGTCGCCGGCGCCCGCCCTCCGGCGTCGATCGAGAGCGTGCTCGAGGAGATCGCCCGGGACCTGCACGTCCTCGTGCTGGACCGGCAGCCGGGCCGGGTCACCGTCGGCGTCGCCGAGATCGATCTCGTTTCCGCCCTCGTGCGCCTCGCGGCGATCACGCCCGGCGTCTCGCTCTCGATCGGCGGCGCGCCGGTCACCCTCGGCAGCACGCACTTCAACAGCCGCGCGCTCGAAGCCAGGCAGATCGAGGCGCGTTTCGCGCGGGAGGACCTCGGCCAGGCAACACTGGCGATCGAATCCTATCGAAAGATCGCGTCCGGCCGCTGGGTGTCGGCGAACGACACGAACACGATCGCCCGGGCAGTCTACGCCGACATCTTCGAGCAACCCGGCACCACCGAGGCCAGCGGGCTCCTCGGCGGGCGCACGCTCGGCCAGATCGCCGAGGACCGCCCGATCGACGTCGTCTACACTTGGGTCAACCACGCCGATCGGCAGTGGCAGGAGCTGTTCCGGACCGCCCGCGCGCCGGAGGCAGGCGGGGTGGCCAGCATCGACGCGGAGAACCCCGCCCGCTTCCACAACAAGGACGAGTTGCGCTACTCGCTGCGCTCCGTGGCGCGGAACCTGCCCTGGGTCCGGCGCATCCACATCCTCACCAACTGCGCCCGCCCCGAGTGGCTCGGCGCGGACGATCCGCGGATCGCCTGGGTGCGGCACGAGGAGATCATCGATCTCCCGTATCTCCCGACCTTCAACTCGCACGTCATCGAGAGCTACCTCCACCACATCCCCGAGCTCGCCGAGCATTTCCTCTACCTGAACGACGACTTCTTCGTCATGCAGCCCCTCTCCAAAGGCCATTTCTTCGATCCGAACGGCACGTCCCTGAGCCAGCTCGAATCCTACGCCATGGTCGCGGGGCCCGTGAAACCCGGGGACGCGGACCATCTCAATGCGGCCCGCAACTCCGCGCGGCTGATCGCGAGCCGCTTCGGCCACGTGCCGACCCAGCTCCACCGGCATGTCCCCTACGCACTGCGCCGTTCGGTCCTCGCCGAGATCGAGGCCGAATTCGCCGATCCCTTCGCGGCGTTCCGCTCCAACCGCTTCCGCCGCAGCAACGACGTGAACCTCACGAGCTTCCTCTACCATCACTATGCCCTGGCGACGGGCCGGGCGCGGACAGCCGACTGCACGAGCATCTTCGTGAAGGCCCAGGACATCCGCTGGCGGGCACGCCTTGCCGAGGCGGTCACCGGCAAGTCGCAGATCGTCTGCATCAACGACGGAGGCGACATGCGGCACAGCTCGATCTGGACAGCCGGCGTCGCCGACTTTATGGAGTCGGCTTTCCCATGCCCGGTGTCCTGGGAGGTTCCAGCTCGGCAATAGGCTTGGGCCGCGGGATGTGCTGATGCGTGGCCGCCCGACCGCTGGCATCGAGCTTGCCCCGAGGGGGCGGTACAAGGCATTCGGGTCGAGTGGGGCCAAGGAATGGACGCGCCGGCGGCCGGGCGGCCGCCAGCAGGCGCGTCGTCAAACTAGTAACGGAAGTTGATAGTGCTCTCGAACCCCCAGAAGAGGCGCATCCTGCAGCTCCTGCGGATGACCCGTTTCCAACTTGCCCGTGTATTTTTCTTCTTTTCGTCCTCGAACGACAAATCCACTATCATATTCGGTGAGAAGGACGGGCTAGAGGCTCGCGACAACAGCTACATTCTCTTTGCGGACTTGTATGATGCCGGGCGAAGGGATGTCTATTTCGTGGCTGCTAGCCGATGCCGAGATCGGGAGAAACTAGAACGGTTCGGAAAGAACGTCCTGCGGTATGGCACCTTTCGGCACTTTGCTCATCTCGCCAGGGCAAGACTACTGGTCGTAAGCGATGGCTACCTGGACGTATATCCCCCCCTTCCAGGCATCCTGAAGAAGGCCGACATACCGTTCTTTTACCTCCAGCACGGAGTTCTTCGATACAAGCGCGTCAACTTCACGGCGTCTCATTACGAGGGGCGGCTTCTCCGCTTCGTTGTCTCGACCGACTTCGAGGCTGATATTGCCACCGACCGCATGGTCTCCACGACCGACGTCAACGAATGTCGGCGGCTGGCCCTCATGGGTGCGCTGCTGGGGCTTACGACCGACACCCAGTCGAGGAGCGGCCTGGGCGAATTGGCTCACGCGCTGCGCGCCTACGCTGGCGAGAGCGCGGATCCGGTCGTGGCCGCCGCCGCAGAGGCGAGCGCGAAGAAGGCGGACCAGATATCGCGTCGTGCCGGACTGCCTGCCGCCCGCCTGGTCGAGAGCGGCCTCCCACGACACGATCGGCTCAAGTTCCCTAAGCCTGGTCGGCGCGAAAACATCGTTCCAATATTTCTCACGTGGCGCAACTCCTGGGCACGTGGCTCGGCAACCGAAAGTTCGCCCTTTGTCCACATGCTCAGATCCCTTCTTGAGGATCCGAGCGTTCTCTCCCTGTCGCGAGAGTACGGCGTACGATACAAGGTATACGTACACAACAAGCAGAAGTCATACGCGAGAGAGCTGCACAAACTGCTTCCAGGGATCGTTGACGTCGATCTATTTGGCGATATAGGGGATGAGATAGGCGCGTGCCTTGCGCTCATTACCGACTATTCATCAGTAGCAATTGACTTTGTCCTTGGATCAACTCCTGTAATATTTTATCAGCCCGACATGTTGGAGTATACTGAGGAACGCGGCGACTATACTGGAGCTGAAGGCGATTGGGTTGGGCCAGTTGCAACCGAACCGTCAGGCGTTGCCGAGGCGCTAAGGAACGCGATTTCGCACGGCCTCGATCCTCAGATCAGGTCAAATCTCTTGGAAAGCTACCCGAACTTTGGCAGATCTCTGCCTACCTTAAGAGGGGAGTTGGACAGCATACCACCTCGCGTATTGTTTGTTGCCTACAATATATTTGGAACCGGCGGCACCGTTCGCGCCGTGACGAACTTCGCGAACTACCTCCTAGAGCGCGGTTATCATATCGAGATCATTTCCCTGCGCCGAACAAAAGTTATCCCCGACATGGGGCTTGATCCAGCTATCCGCGTATATTCCTTGTTGGATCATACACAGCGCCTGACGTGGTGGGAGAAGTTTCTCGGAAGGTCGCCATCAGTGCTCGTGCACCGGGACTCGGACTTTTACCGAGCCGTGGGTCTCTTGATGGATATTCGTTTGGTTTCCCGCATCAGATCCAGTACGGCTGACGTCATCATTCCGACCTTTCCCGGCCTCGCGCCAATATGCAACCGGTTCCGGCGCGGCCGAAGCGCGGTGCTTGTCCAGGAAAACAAGTTCTTCGACAGCCATAAGGCATCCATTCAAAAGATGATCCGGCGGTCTTATGCGCGAGCCGCCGCCGTCACGGTACTGTCCGATTCAGACGCGAGAGTTCAGGCAAGCTTCTGCAAGAAGGTATTCAACGTAGGCAATGGATTGCCCGATCCGGTTCGTGACGAAGCGTATCGCGATCCGAGCGGACGGCCTCGAATCGTCGCTCTGGGGCGGTTCGAAGACTGGAAACGGTTCGACCTGCTGATCTCCGCCTTCTCCAGGCTCACCGAGAAATTCCCCCAGTGGGAGCTTCATATATTCGGACGGGGCGAGGAAGAGCCCAAGTTGCGGGCGATGATCAAGGAGGGCGGTCTCTCTGAACGGATCTTTCTTCGCGGCGTCACGACGGATAGCATGGGTGAGCTTTCGCGCGGCGAAATCTGCGCCATGCCGTCCGAGTATGAGCCATTCGGCATGGTCTTGATCGAGGCGTATGCGGCCTCCCGTCCGGTGGTTACGTTCGACGTCGAGACCGGGCCCAAGGAGATCGTGATCGACGGAGAAACGGGCTTCCGCGCCGTTCCCGGCGACGTGGGGGACTTTGCTGCAAAGCTTGCACTGCTGATGGCGTCCCCCTCAATGCGCGCAGCGTTCGGCCGCAAGGCCCGCGAGGTCTACGAGGAGCGCTATTCCATCGAAGCCGCCGGCAGACGCCTCGAGGAGGCCATCTACTTCGCTGCGGGGAGGCAGTTCCCCAGCGCCGATGCAGCGGCCCAAGGCCTGCGGAACGGAAGCGGGGCAACCGCATGCGAGGAGAAGGACGTGAGTTCGACGAGCGCTCCTGCGGACAGCGTGCGGCGCGCCCTCAGATCCTGACGAACCTCAACCCCGCCCGAAGCGACGGGAACCGCGCCCAGTTCTTGAGCACAAAGGCCACCAGGAACGGATACCACAGCCGCCCCACCGCACGCCGGAAGACAGCGCGGCGGGTCTCGAGGCTCTCGGCGTCGAAGTCCATCCCCGAGCTCAGCCGCGGATGGACCGCGAGCGGCAGCGCGACGTGCCGGCCGGAGAGCTTGTTGCGCAGCAGGTCGGCGAGGAAGATATACTCGTCGCCGATCGGCAGGTCCGTCCCGGCGCCGAAACGCTCGTCGAAGGCGATGCCGAGCTCGGCCACGCGGGCGCGGCGGACGGCGATCTCGGGGGTGCCGACCTTGGCCACGTTCCAGAGCCGGAGCGGCGACATGTGCCGCCCGAAGCGCTTGCGCGGGCGGCCCGCCTCGTCGAGCGTCATGCCGCAGACGCAGCTCAGCGCCGGATCGCCGGCGAAGATCTCGCGGAGCCGTGCGTAGTTTCCGCAGAGGAACTCGACATCGTCGTCGGCGAAGAGGACGATGTCGCTGTCGACGCCGGCGAGTGCCGCGTTGCGGCTGCGGGCCACCCCGCGCCCTTCCACCGGCACCACCCGGATGTCCGGCCGCTGCGCCAGACGGGCGCGGGCGAGGTCGGACACCGCGTCGGCCTGCTGCACGAAGACGTGGTAGGTGACGCCCTCGCCGGGGCGGAGCCGCTCCGGGCGCAGGTTGTCGAGCCGGCGGCCGATGGTGGAGATGCAGACGGCGAGCGTCGGCGCGGGGTCGCCCACCTGCCCGGCCGCCGGCGACGACGGCGCGCGCAGAGCGCGCCATGCCTCCCCCGCAGCCGCTGTCCCACGCATCGACGATCCCCGTCCACGGCATCCGTCACCGAGGCGTCACGATGTCACGAAAGCTTCACGCTGTCACGCCCCGAGGCGGCGGCGGGCGGATTCGGCCGGCGGGTGGCTGCCGGGGGGCGCGCGCATCACCCAGTCGCGGGGTTGACTCTCGCGCCGGGAGGCCAATCTTGGCGCGCAGTGCCGCGGCGGAGCTCGCCGCTCGGCGAGGGGGCTAACCTTCACATGATCTGGCGGCTCATCCTGGCCATCGTGCTGCTCGGCGTGATCGTCGGCGGAATCGTCGGGTTCAACCTGTTCCGCGACAAGATGATCGCCGGCTACTTCGCCAGCATGCAGCCGCCGCCGGTGACCGTCTCGACCGTCACCGTCGAGCCGATCACCTGGAAGCCGGGCCTCGACGCCATCGGCACGGCGCGCGCCGCGCAGGGCGTTGAGCTCGCGGTCGAGACGAGCGGCATCGTCAAGGACGTCCTCTTCCAGGCCAACGACGAGGTGGAGGCCGGCCAGCATCTCGCGCAGCTCGACGACGCCGTCGAGCGCGCCGACCTCGCCGCCGCCCAGGCCGAGCTCGACCTCGCCGAGACCCAGCTCGCGCGCCAGCGCGAGCTGCGCGAGCGCGGCGTCGTCGCACTCAGCGACCTCGACGTCGCCCAGGCCACGGCGATCTCGGCCGCCAGCCAGGTGGCGAGCCTCACCGCGGTGATGAACCAGAAGAGCCTCGAGGCGCCGTTCGGCGGCACCATCGGCATCCCGCAGGTCGACGTCGGCCAGTTCGTCAACCCCGGCACCGTCTACGCCACGCTGCAGGACCTCGACACCATGCGGGTCGACTTCTCGGTGCCCGAGCAGGACATCCGCCTCATCGCCATCGGCATGCCGGTGACGGTCTCGACCGAGGTCGGCAATACCCAGCTGACCGGGCATATCTCCGCCATCGAGCCGCGGATCGACCCCAACAGCCGCCTCGTCACCGTACGGGCCGAAGTGGACGACCCCGGCCACCGCATCAACCCCGGCCAGTTCCTCAGGGTCAGGGTGGAGCTGCCCGAGGAGCAGAACGTGGTGGCGCTGCCGCAGACGGTGGTGAGCACGACCCTCTATGGCGACTCGGTCTTCGTCGTGCGCAGCGACGGCGAGGGGGAGGCGGCGAAGAAGACCGTGGAGCAGGTCTTCGTCAGCGCCGGGCGCCGCTCGCTCGGCCTGGTCGAGATCGGCCGGGGCCTCTCGGCCGGGGACGAGGTGGTCACCGCCGGGCAGAACCGGCTGACCAGCGGCGCGACCGTCGTCGTCGACAACACGGTCAATCCCGCGACCGCCGGCGCCGCCCAGGCGGCTCCGGCGGACTAGGGGCGGGCCGGTGCATTTCTCCGAGCTCTTCATCCGGCGGCCCGTGCTCTCCACGGTGCTCGCGGCCTTCATCCTGCTCCTCGGCTTCCAGGGCATCGTCAACCTGCCGATCCGCGAGTATCCCGAGGTCGAGGAGACGGTGGTGACCGTCACCACCATCTACGCCGGCGCCCAGCCCGACCTCATCCAGGGCTTCATCACCGCGCCGATCGCCGCCGCCGTCGCGACGACCGAGAACGTCGACTACGTCACCTCGCAGTCCACCCCCTCGGCGAGCGTCGTCAGCGTGCACATGAAGCTCGGCTCCGACCCCGACGTGGCGCTGACCGAGGTGCTTTCCAAGGTCCAGAGCGTGCGCGGCCAGCTGCCGGAGGAGGCCGAGGACCCGACGATCGTCAAGGGCACGGGGATGCAGTTCGCCCTCATGTACCTCGCGGCGCTGAACCCGAACATGACCCAGGAGCAGATGACCGAGTATCTGGAGCGCGTCATCCGCCCGCGGATGTCGACGATCCAGGGCGTCGCCGAGATCCAGATCATCGGCGCGGCCAACTACGCCATGCGCATCTGGATCGACCCGCTGCAGCTCGCCGCGCGCGGCGCGACGGCCGCGGACGTGCAGAACGCGATCCGCAGCTCCAACTTCCTCGCCGCGCCCGGCCGCACCGAGAACGAGTTCGTCGCCTACAACATCCAGATGCAGACGACGCTGCAGACGCCCGAGGCCTTCGGTGCCCTGCCGCTCGTCGGCGAGGGCGACCATGTTGTGCGCCTGCGCGACGTGGCCCGGGTCGAGCTCGCCGCCGAGGAGCCGGAGGAGATCGTCACCTTCAACGGCCAGAGGGGCACCTTCATCGGCGTCTTCCCGACGCCGGCGGCCAACCCGCTCAGCACCGCGGCCGGCGTGGTGGCCGAGCTGCCGGCGATCAACGCCAGCCTGCCCGAGGGGATGTCGATCGAGCTCGTCTACGATTCGACCGAGACGATCAGCGCCTCGATCGAGGAGGTCTTCAAGACCATCGTCGAGGCGGTGGCGATCGTCGTCGTCGTCATCCTGCTCTTCCTCGGCTCCTTCCGCTCGGTGCTGATGCCGGTCGTCACCATCCCGCTCTCGCTCATCGGCGTCTGCGCGGTGCTGGTGGCGCTCGGCTATTCGCTCAACCTGCTCTCGCTCCTCGCCATGGTGCTCGCGATCGGCCTCGTCGTCGACGACGCCATCGTCGTGGTCGAGAACATCCACCGCCACATCGAGGAGGGGCTCTCGCCGCTCGACGCCTCGATCGTCGGCATGAAGGAGATCACCGGCCCGGTGATCGCCATGACGCTGACCCTCGCCGCCGTCCTCTCCCCGCTCGCCTTCACCGGCGGGCTGACCGGCGCGCTCTTCCGCGAGTTCGCCTTCACGCTCGCCGGCGCCGTCATCATCTCCGGCATCGTCGCGCTGACCATCACCCCGAGCATGGCGGCGCGGCTGCTGAAGTCGGGCGAGGCGAGCCGCTTCCAGCGCATCGTCGACCGCAGCTTCGAGCGGGTGGCGAACTGGTACGAGCGGCGGGTGTCGAGCTCGCTCGACTACCGCCCGGTGACCATCCTGATGGTGCTGGCGCTGGTCGGCGCCACCCTCTTCATGTTCACCAGGACGACGACCGAGCTCGCGCCCGAGGAGGACGTGGGCGCCCTCTTCGCCATCCTGAACGGGCCGCGCTACGCCACCCTCGACTATACCCATCTCTACACCGAGCAGATCTCCGACCTGACCGCGGACATCGAGGAGGTCAGGACCGAGTTCTCCATCGTCGGCTTCGCCCGCCAGCGCAACTCGGGCTTCTACATCTGGGCGCTGAAGGACTGGGCCGAGCGCGAGCGGAGCCAGCAGGAGATCCAGCAGGACGTGCAGGGCCGGCTCGGCCAGGTGGCCGGCGTCGAGGGCTTCGTCTTCGCGCCGCCCTCGCTGCCCGGCTCGGGCGGCGGCCTGCCGATCACCGTCGTCATCCAGTCGATCCACGACGCGGCCCGCGTCTACGAGGTCGCCGAGGAGGTGCGGCAGAAGGCGCAGGAGTCCGGCCGCTTCATCGTGGTGCAGAATTCGCTCGCCTTCGATGCGCCGCAGGTGACGCTGACCATCGACCGCGACCGCGCGGCCAGCCTCAACGTGCCGATCAGCGACATCGGCGGGACGATGGGGCTGCTGGTCGGCGGCGGCTCGGTCGCCCAGTTCGACCGCGATTCGAACAGCTACGACATCATCACCCAGGTGCCGCAGGCCTTCCGCGACAACCCCGAGGCGCTCGGCCAGTTCTTCGTCCGCGCCGCGACCGGCGAGATGGTGCCGCTCTCCTCCGTGGTCAGCGTCAGGACCGGCAGCTCCGCCGCCGCCATCGAGCAGTTCAACCAGCTCAATTCGGCGACCATCTCCGCCCTGCCGCTGCCCGGCGTCTCGACCGGCGACGGGCTGGCCGAGGTGCAGCGGGTACTGCAGGAGACACTGCCCGAGGGCTTCTTCATCGACTATTCCGGCCAGTCCCGCCTCGAAGTGAGCCAGGGCAACACCATCGCCATCGCCTTCGCGCTGGCCATCCTCGTCATCTACCTGGTGCTCGCCGCGCAGTTCGAGAGCTTCCGCGACCCCTTCATCATCCTGATGGCGGTGCCGCTCTCGATCTTCGGCGCCATCCTGCCGCTCAACATCGGCCTCGGGACGCTCAACATCTACAGCCAGGTCGGGCTCATCACGCTGATCGGCCTCATCACCAAGCACGGCATCCTGATGGTGGAGTTCGCCAACCAGCAGCGCGAGGTCCACGGCCTCAGCCGGCGCGAGGCCATCGTCGCCGCCGCCAAGATCCGCCTGCGTCCGATCCTGATGACGACCGCCGCCATGGCGCTGGCCGTGGTGCCGCTCATCACCGCCGAGGGCGCCGGGGCGGCGGCGCGCTACGCCATGGGCCTCGTCATCTTCTCCGGGCTGATGATCGGCACCTGCTTCACCCTCTTCGTGGTGCCGATGTTCTACACCCTCATCTCGCACCGCGACCGCACCGAGGCGACCGCCTGGCCCGAGCTCACCTGAGCCTCATACGGTCCCCGCGTGATTGACTCGGGAGTGGGGGATTCACGCGGCGAATC
>NZ_CALLYO010000289.1 GCF_937858865.1 uncultured Amaricoccus sp.
GAGCGCAGCAGCGCCTTGGTCGGGATGCAGCCCCAGTTGAGGCAGATGCCGCCGAGGTGCTCGCGCTCGATCACCACCGTCTTGAAGCCGAGCTGCGCGGCGCGGATCGCGGCGACGTAGCCGCCGGGTCCGGCGCCGATCACGGCGACGTCGTATGTGGTTGCCATCGGTCTGTCCCCCTATGCCCCTGCGGCGCTGCCGCTCGCATTCTGGCTCGCCTTCGGGGCGAACCGGTTCAACATGGTCGTGTATCCGCCCTCGGCGAGGAAGGCGACCTCTTCCGGCGTGCTCTCGCGCCCGAGCGCGGCGTTGCGGTAGGGGAAGCGTCCGAAGCGGCGGATGATCTCGCGATGCGCCTGGGCGTGCGGCAGCAGGCCCTCGCGGCCGAAGTTCAGCAGGTACATGCGCACCGACTGATCCTGGTCGGCGAGGACCTCGGAGTGCATGAGCGGGGTGTAGAAGAACTGCCGCTCCGGCAGCCCGACCCGCCGGTCCTGGCGGCGCTGGATCGCGCTCTTCGCCACGCGGAGCGCGCGCGCGTCGGTGGCGAAGGAACGCGCGTCGCCGCGAAACATGTTGCGCGGGAACTGATCGAGCAGGACGAGGAGCGCGAGGCAGGAGGCGGGGGAGGCGCGCCACTGGGCGAGCTTGCCGGCGCGCCCCTCTTCCCACAGGGCCCCGAAGCGGCTGCGGATCTCGGCATCCAGCTCCTCGCCGCCGCGATACCAGCCGTCGGGGCCGATGCCGAGCCAGTAGTCCAGGACTTCGCGTGCGCCTTCGTACATCTTCGATCTCAACCTCGCGGGAAGCGCAGTCTCACCGACCCGGAAGAAAAAGGGAAGCGGGGTCAGTTGCCTCCGGCGCGTTCGATGGCGACTTCCTGCGCCAGCTCGAGCGCGACGGGCGAGGCCTGCGGAGTCACCGGCGCGTAGGAGGAGGTCTCCTCGGGCGCGGCGCGGCGGGTGGCGCGGTAGAGGGCATAGAGCGCGATGAGCGCGAAGAGCGTGCCGATGTAGACGAAGAAGGCATCCGGCCCGAAGCGGGTCATCGAGGCGCCGATGATGAGCGGGCCCAGCATGGCGCCGAGCCCGTTGATGAAGAGCAGGCCGCCCGAGGCGGCGGCCATGTCCGACTTGTCGAGGAAGTCGTTGGTGTAGGCGATGATGAGCGAATAGAGCGGGTTCGCCACGCCGCCCACCGCGAAGCCGAGGGCGAGCACCACGGCGTAGTGGGAGGAGAGGATGCCGCCGATCAGCGTGACGACCGCGCCGACTGCGGTCAGCCCCATGATGAGCCGGCGGCGGTCCATGCGGTCGGAGATCCAGCCGATCGGATACTGGAAGACGAGCCCGCCGACGTAGATCGCCGCCACGAAGGCCGAGATCTGCGCGACCGAGAGCCGCATCTCGGTGCCGAAGACCGAGGCCATGCCGAAGATGCCGGCATAGACCCCGCCGAGCAGGAAGGTGCCGACGCAGCCGAGCGGCGAGATGCGGAAGAGCTGCACGAGCGACATGGGCTTGGTGGTCTGGTAGGGCGGGGCGCTCCCGGCGGTGAGCAGGATCGGCGTGAAGCAGAGCGAGACGAGGACCGACATCACCACGAAGAGGGTGTAGCCGCCCGGGTCGGCGAGGGTGAGGATGAACTGGGCGGAGATGATGCCGACCATCTGCGCGATCATGTAGAGCGAGAGCGCCTGCCCGCGGGTCTCGTTGCTGGCGGCCTCGTTCAGCCAGCTCTCGGCCACGACGTAGACGCCGGCGAAGGCGAAGCCCACGACGAAGCGGAGCGCCGTCCAGACCCAGACGTCGACGGCGGCGGCGTAGAGGATGAAGGCGGCGGAGATCATCGAGCCGAGGGCGGCGAAGACGCGGACGTGGCCGACGCGCGCGATCATCGGCGTGGCGCGGCGCGAGCCGACGAGGAAGCCGACGTAGTAGGCGCTCATGACGAGCGACATGGTGGCGGCGTCGAAGCCCTCGATCGCGCCGCGGATGCCGAGCAGCGTGCCCTGCAGGCCGTTGCCGAGCAGGAGCAGCAGCACGCCGAGGAGGAGCGCCCAGGAATGCTTCAGGACGGCGATCATCCTCGGGTCCTCCCTGGACGGCCATCGGCCGAGTCCGCCGGCGACGCCCCGGCGGAGTCGCCGGGGAGCAGCAGCGACGAGTCGCCGTAGGAGAAGAAGCGGTAGCGGTTGGCGATGGCGTGGGCGTAGATCGCGCGGATGCGGTCGACGCCCATGAGCGCGGAGACGAGCATGAGGAGGGTGGACCTCGGCAGGTGGAAGTTCGTCATCAGGCCGCCCGCGATGCGGAAGCGGTGGCCGGGGCGGATGAAGATGTCGGTCTCGCCCGACCAGGGGCCAATGCGGCCGGGGGCGGTGGCCGCGGTCTCGACGAGGCGGAGCGAGGTGGTGCCGACCGGGATCACCCGGCCGCCGGCGGCGAGGGTGGCCCGGATCGCCTCGGCGGCCTCGGGGCCGATCTCGCCCCATTCGGCGTGCATGCGGTGCTTCTCGATCTCGTCCACCGCCACCGGCAGGAAGGTGCCGGCGCCGACGTGCAGGGTGAGGCGGGTCTCGGCGACGCCGCGCGCGGCGAGGGCGGCGAGGAGGTCCTCGTCGAAGTGGAGCGAGGCGGTCGGCGCCGCGACCGCGCCGGGGCGCCGCGCGAAGACGGTCTGGTAGTCGCTGCGGTCGGCGGCGTCCGGCGGCCGGCGCCGGGCGATGTAGGGGGGCAGCGGCATTTCGCCGACGCGCTCGAGCGCCGCGTCGAGCGCCGGGCCGGTCGCGTCGAAGGCGAGGAGGATCTCGGCGCCCTCCTTGTCGCGGACCTCGGCCGAGAGGGCATCGCCGAACGCGATGCTGTCGCCGGCGGCGAGGCGCTTTCCGGGGCGGGCGAGCGCGCGCCAGAGGCCCCCGGGCGCGGCGGCGACGAGGGTGATCTCGATGCGCGCACCGGACGGGCTGCCGGCCGGGCGCCGGCGGGTTCCGGTGAGCCGGGCGGGGATGACGCGGGTGTCGTTGAAGACGAGGAGATCGCCGCGCTCGAGGAACTCGGGGAGGTGCGCGACGGTCGAATCGGTGAGCGTGGAGGGGGTGGCGACGAGGAGGCGCGAAGCGGGTCGCGGGCGGGCGGGCCGCAGCGCGATGAGCTCCTCCGGAAGATGATAGTCGAACTCGTCGAGGCGCACCCCGGCTTCTCCTGGCCGTAACGGGCGGGGGTATAGGCGCGGACGGCCGGGGTCACAACCGGCCCTTGAAGCCGTCCGGGGGATGGTGTCTCTCGGTCGCTGCCGCAACTCGGGGAGAGCTCTCATGCCGAAGATCGAAGCCGGTCAGCCGGTGCCTGACTTCACCTTGCCGCGCGACGGCGGCGGGATGCTCGGGCCGCGCGACTTCGCCGGCCGGAAGCTGGTGATCTACTTCTATCCCAAGGACGACACGCCGGGGTGCACCACCGAAGCGCTGGAGTTCACCGCCAGGCGGGCCGACTTCGAGGCGGCGGGCGCCGCCGTCGTCGGGATCTCGAAGGACAGCGTGAAGAGCCACGAGAAGTTCTGCCGCAAGCACGAGCTCGGGATCCCGCTCCTGTCGGACGAGACGGGGGAGGTCGTCGGGCAGTTCGGCGTCTGGGTCGAGAAGTCGCGATACGGACGGACCTACATGGGAATCGACCGCTCCACCTTCCTCGTGGACGCGCAGGGCATCGTTTCGCGCGTATGGCGCAAGGTCTCGGTCCCGGGGCACGTCGAGGAGGTGCTGGGCGCCGTCCGGCAGCTCGGCTGAGTCATGCGGATCGGGCGGGCGCGATTTGCGCGCGCCCGGACAGGGAGTTGTCGACGACACCTGAGCCCGCGCCTTAGTTCAACCGGAGATGGTGGATCGGCAGCAATCCGCCGAACGGAGTAGTTCGCCGCGGCGACCGGGGCGGGCCGCGTTGCAAATGGAGGAGAAGATTTCTAGACACCCCCGCGGTCGGGGGCAGAGCCCACCATAACGAGAACAACCAGAGGGTGATCTTAATGGGGGACTTCCGACGGTGGGTGAATAGCGCCCTCTCCC
Source organism: uncultured Amaricoccus sp. (assembly GCF_937858865.1). GTDB lineage: Bacteria > Pseudomonadota > Alphaproteobacteria > Rhodobacterales > Rhodobacteraceae > Amaricoccus. The sequence continues at coordinate 4,064 of NZ_CALLYO010000289.1, forward strand.
CTTACTTCCCGGAAAAGCGCCTCTTCATCCAGTCGGGCTCCTCCACGCGGTATCTCCGCCTCACGCCGCTCTCGCAGTTCATGTCCGGGGCCGCTTCGCTGGCGCTCGTGGGCTGGCTCGCGATCGCGACGGCGAGCGTCGCGATCGACTTCGTGGGCGGTTCCGGAACGGCGCCGACGGTGGTGCTGCAGGAGGCCTACGAGGCGCGGCTCGAGGAGCTCGCCGCCGAGCGCGACCAGCGCGCAAGCGAGGCGCGGTCGGCGCAGACCCGCTTCCAGACCGCCATGGAGCAGATCGGCCGGCAGCAGACCGCGCTGCTGCAGTCGGCGGAGCGGGGGCGCGAGCTCACCACCGCGCTCGACCTCATGCGGCAGCGGCTGCACGAGGCGGTCGGCCAGCGCGATGCCGCGACGGTGGCGAACGACCGGCTCGTGGCGCAGATGAACGAGGTCAGCGACAGGTTGAGCCACGAGAGCGGGGCGGACCTCGCCGAGACGCTGAAGACGGTCACGGGGGCGCTTGCCGAGGCGGTGGCGGTCCGCGACACGGCGCGCGCCGAGCGGGAGACGCTGACGCAGCAGGTGGCCGACCTCGAGCTCAGGATGAAGGTCAACAGCGAGCGCCAGGACGAGATGGTCGACCAGCTCGAACAGGCGGTCGCCCTGTCGTTCGGGCCGCTCGAGAAGCTGATCAGCACGGCGAACCTCGACGTCGACAGCCTGATCGAGACGGTGAGGAGCGGCTATTCCGGCCAGGGCGGGCCGGTCGGCGATGCGGTGGTCAGCACCCGCTCGTTCGACGATCCGGCGCTCAATTCCCGCTTCGACAAGCTGATGCTCGATCTCGACCGCATGAACCTGATGCGGATCGCGGTGGAGAAGATCCCCTACACCATGCCGCTGCGCTCGAGCTACCGCTTCACCAGCCCGTTCGGGCGGCGCTGGGGGCGGATGCACGCGGGCGTCGACCTGGCGGCGCCGGTCGGGACGCCGATCTTCGCGACGGCCGACGGCCTGGTGGTCGCCGCCGGGCGGGAGAGCGGCTACGGCAACGTGGTGCGCATCCGGCACGAGTTCGGCTTCGAGACCGTCTATGCCCACCAGAGCAAAATCCGGGTCAAGGTGGGACAAGAGGTATCGCGTGGCGTGCAAATAGGTGATATGGGTTCAACCGGGCGTAGCACTGGCTCGCATCTTCACTACGAGGTGCGGGTCAACGGTCAGCCTGTGAACCCGATGACCTATCTGGAGGCCGCCAAGGATGTTTTCTAGGTCGAAGCACGAGGATACCCCGCCGCCGCCGCAGCCGGCGAAGGCGCAGGGTGAGGCTCCTTCCGTCCTGTTCGATCCCAAGCCCGCCGCAGCGCCGGCGATGGCCGCTCCGGCGGCGCCGAAGGCCAAGCCGGCGCCGTCCGTGCTCTCGTCGGACCTGACCATCATCGGCAACGTGAAGTCGAGCGGCGACATCCAGGTCGAGGGCATCGTCGAGGGCGACGTGCGCGCCCAGGTGCTGATCGTGGGCGAGAGCGCCACGGTGAAGGGCGAGGTGATCGCTGACGAGGTGGTGGTGCACGGCCGGGTGGTCGGGCGGCTGCGCGGCCTCAAGGTGCGGCTGAGCGCCTCGGCGCGCTGCGAGGGCGACATCGTCCACAAGACGATCGCCATCGAGAGCGGGGCGCATTTCGAGGGCTCGGTGCAGCGCCAGGACGACCCGCTCGGCAAGTCGGGCAAGAGCGAGCCGCAGCGGCAGGTCGTCGCCGCCGAATAGGGCCCGCAGAGCGTGGAGGCCCCGCCCGCGGCGGGGCCCCCGGCTGTTCGTCGCACAGTGCGGACGAAGGTCAACTCATTGAAATCAATGAGGAAACGCCGACGCGTTAACCGCCTTGTGCATGAAGGTTAACGCGCGCGCACGTCAGGCCTGCGGGGCGATCACCTTGCGGTAGATGTGCCAGGTCGCGTGGCCGAGCACGGGCAGCGCCACGATGAGCCCGAGGAACATCGGCAGCATCCCGACGAAGAGCAGGGCCACGACGATCCAGGCCCAGTGCAGCATGGCGTGCGGGTTGTCGGTGACCGCCTGCAGGCTCACGGTCATCGCGGTGACATAGTCCACGTCCCGGTCGAGCAGCAGCGGCAGCGAGACGGCGGTGAGGGCGAAGAGCAGGAAGGCGATGAGCCCGCCGACGAGCCCGCCGACGACGAGCAGCATGATCCCGTTGCCGGTGGCGAGCAGCGCGTCGAGGTTGGAATAGACCGCGCCGCTCATCCGCCCGAGGAAGAGGATGACGAGCATGCTCGCCACCCACATCCAGAGCAGGAAGAGCGCGAGCACGATGAAGGCCATCGACGGGATCTGCCGGTTGCGCTCGTTCCAGACCACGCCGAGGACGTCGGACCAGGTGAGCGGCGCGCCGGTCTCGCGCCGGCGGCTGACCTCGTAGAGGCCGATGGCGGCGAAGGGGCCGATCAGCGGGAAGGCGAAGGCGAAGGGCACGATCCAGAGCGGCTGCTCCAGCAGCCAGAGCAGCAGGAAGAGCAGGATGCCCACGGCGGCATAGACCCCGCCGAAGAAGAGGCCGAAGCGGGAGGTGGCGCGGAAGTCCTCCCAGCCGGCCCGCAGGGCGGCATAGACGTCATCGGCGTTGATCTTCTGCACCTGCGGGCGGCGCGGGGCCGAAGGGTCGGCGGCGTCGGAGGCGGTGGACATGGGAGCTCCCTGGAAGGTTGTC
>NZ_CALLYO010000290.1 GCF_937858865.1 uncultured Amaricoccus sp.
CGCGCGAGGAGCGCGTCCTGCGCATGCGCTTCGGCATCGGCATGAACACCGACCACACCCTCGAGGAGGTCGGCCAGCAGTTCTCCGTCACCCGCGAGCGCATCCGGCAGATCGAGGCCAAGGCGCTGAGGAAGCTCAAGCACCCGAGCCGGTCACGGAAGCTCAGGAGCTTTTTAGATCAGTAGTCTGCCAGTTCTACGTTTCTCCGATCGCTGTCTGCGACTGGCAATTGTCGCAACAGCGATCATGAATTCGCTCGCGGGGCCCATATACGCTGATAGCGCGTTTGACCTCATAAGGTCAGGCTATCTAGTGATCTGGGAAGGTTACGCTTCAATTGACACGTGCGTCAACAATGAAGATGCTCACGCGCTAGGGCCATACATCTTCCTTTGTGACAAATACACATACGAGTACCCGTATCACTATGGTACCGTATATCTTATGGCTAAGCCATTCGAGTATGATGGCAGGACCATCTACAGGTCTTACCTGTGCCTAGATGGCAAAGATGAGTGTTTCGAGGGGTCCATCTATCATCGCTAACGGTGCGATGGATCGGATTTATTAAAGTCACCGCGGCCTTCTGCCAGGTGCTGATCAACCCAGCGAAGCAAAGATTGAGAGATGCTGTCAACCTTCTGGCGTGCTTCGGCAAGTTCCAGTCTCGCGCGACGGAGTCGGTCAATCTCGATGTCTCTCGACCGAGAGCCTTCCCACTCCCTGATGAAATCGTGGGCAATCCAATTCCTTTGTATCGATATTCCATCCAACAACTCAGTATTCTTGCCTAGTCCCAGAGATTTACAGATGGCTTTGAAGTTTCTGCCCAGATTCCGCTTGCCTTCGTATGACTCGAATAGCCCCTGTGCATCCTTCGCCGTTCCACTCCAAAGCTGACCACTCTCGGCCGCTTCCACGAGAGCCTTCAAGTTCTCACACGCATATTCGAGATGCTGAGCCTCCGACATAGCGGCCCAAAACTCGCGAACTGTTCCAGCATCTGGGTCAGGCATGGGCGGAGTTCCGATCGCAGATCGTTGACGCGCTGTACGGTATCACGTACATGTATGCGATGAAAACCCTCTCCTCCACCACCCTCCGCGCCAACCTATCCGCCGTCATGGACAAGGTGAACGACGACCACGAGCCGGTCATCGTCACCCGCGCCAAGGGCAAGCCTGTCGTCATGGTCTCGCTCGAGGACTGGGCCTCGATGGACGAGACCACCTACCTGATGTCCAGCCCCGAGAACGCGCGGCGGCTGCGCGAGTCGATCGAGGCGCTGAACGAAGGCAAGGGCGTCGCCCGCGACCTCATCGAGGAATGAGGCTCGTCTTCGACCCTGCCGGCTGGGACGACTACCTTCACTGGCAGGCCACCGACAAGACGATGCTGCGCAAGCTCAACCGCCTGATCGAGGAATGCCTGCGCCACCCCTTCGGGGGCACCGGCAAGCCCGAGCCGCTCAGGGGCGACCTCGCCGGCTTCTGGTCCCGCCGCATCGACCGCGAGCACCGCCTGGTCTACCGCGCCGCCGCCAGCGCGATCGAAGTCGTGCAGTGCCGCTACCACTACTGACCGGCCACCCGCAGGTCTGTCCGACCGGGTCCTCGTCCACTCGGCGAGCGCGGGGATGGCTCGAGCCGCGGGTCCCGTCGATTGCCGTCACGGGTTCAATCCCGACTGTTTCAGTACCCATACGGATTCCATACGGATTCCATATGCATCCCATACGCAGGAGATTGCCCTAACCCTTTGGATTCCCGCGGCCGCCTTTCGGGCCCTACCCCGCGCAGCTCCAGACCCCGCCCGTCACCGCCGGATGCCGCAGCTCGGCGCCGAGGTCGATCCCGAGCTGCTCGGCCAGGCCGCCATTGATCTCGAGCACGTACTGGATCGCCTCGCCGCCGACAATCGGCGTCTCGTCGAGCGGCCGCGCCTCGCGCGCGATCCGGGTGAGCCGCCCCTCGGCGTCGAAGAAGAGCATGTCGAGCGGAATCAGCGTGTTGCGCATCCAGAAGGCGACCGGCTGCGGCGTCTCGTAGACGAAGAGCATGCCCGAGAAGCGCGGCAGGCTCTCCCGGTTCATCAGCCCCTGCGCCCGCTCCTCCGCGGTGTCGACGACCTCGACCTGGAACCGCAGCACGCTGTCGGCATCGCGGATGTCGACCCGGTCCGCCGCGCACTCCGCCGCCAGCCCCGGCCCCGCCGCGGCGGCGATCGCCAGCAGCAGCCAGCCGGCGCCCTCAGCCCAGCGCATCGTTCGAGAGGCGCATCCTGACCACATAGTCCCAGCTGCGCACCTCGTAGACCATCGGCCCGCGCGGCCCCGCCGTCACCCGGACGGCCAGCACGTCGCCCGCGACCACCTCGCCGTAGCCGTACTGCCTGAGCGTCTCCATGTGCAGGAAGACGTCCTCGGGGCGGCCGTAGATATTGACGAAACCGAAGCCCTTGACCCGGTCGAACCATTTCACCCGCGCCGGCTCGAGCGGCCCGGCGGCCTCCGTCTCCGGAAGCATGATCGGGACCGGGCTCTCGCTGCTCGTCGCCGGCACGATGTCGAGAACCTCGACCGCCTGGCGGCCCCGCTCGGTCACCTGCACGCGCAGGACGATCTCCGCCCCCTCGGCCACGGACGTGAAGCCGAAGGCCCGCAACACATTGCTGTGCAGAAGGATATCGCCCTCGCCGTCCTCGCTCACGACGAAGCCGTACCCCTTCGTCGTGTCGAACCATTTCACGTGACCACGGACAACCATCTTGCGGAAATTCCCGACCTCACGGGCGCATGGGAGCGCCGACATACTAGAATGACTTACCAATGGCCCGCCTGGGCGCGAGCTTCGCCCATATGGCGCAGCGTTACCGGTTTCGCTTGGTAACGCAACCGCGAATCTTGTGGAAACAGTAGAAGGACTGCAGCCTGCACAATCATAGTATTCTCGGCGTTCCCTCAGAAGTTGCATGCGGAAGGAGGGGGCCGTTCGACGCTGCATTTCAGACGCCCTGGGGAAACGTCTGCAGCCACGCGGCGGCGCACCTTCCGTCCCCCTCCGGCCGCACCCGGCGCGGATCCTGGAACGGACGACCCCTCGGCCCGAGCGACGCACCGATAGGCGCATTCCGCATATCGACCAGTTCAGGGCCGACGCGCTCCCCCGGGAACGCGCTCCCCGCCGGCCAGGTCAGGCGATCCGGCCGATTCGGTGGCCTCACCGCTTGCGGACCGCTCCGACGATCGCGAGCAGCGCCACCGAGCCGACGATGGCGACGACGAGTGCGCCGACGAAGCCGGTGGCGGCCAGCCCCAGGATCCGGAAGAGGAAGGCCCCGAGATAGGCGCCGATCACCCCGACGACCAGATTCTCGAGCAGGGAATGCCCGCGCTGCATCGCCTTGTCGGCGACCCAGCCGGCGATCAGGCCCACGATCAGAAAGCTCAGCCAGCCCAGTCCGCTCATGCTTCCACCTCCCCGTTGTCGCTGCACTGCTGACTCGGATCGGGCCGCGAGTCCAGCAATTCAGGGGCTGAGCCGCACGATCTCCCATGGCGCGCCCGGCGCGCGGCGGGTCCAGCGGAAGCGATCGTGCAGCCGGTGCGCCCCGTCGGCCCAGAATTCGATCTCGGTCGGAGCGATCCGGTAGCCGCCCCAGAACGGCGGCCGCGGCGGGTCGAGCCCCCTGGTCGCGGTCACCCGGCCGACCTCGAGCATCAGCGCCGCCCGGCCGGCGAGCGGGCGCGACTGCGCCGAGGCCCAGGCGCCGAGCCGGCTCGGCAGGCTGCGGGAGCGGTAGTAGGCATCGGCCTGCGGCCCCTCCTCGCGCGTCACCGTCCCGCGCGCCCGGATCTGGCGGCGCAGGCTCTTCCAGTGCATCACGAAGGCCGCGGCGCCCGAGGCCTCGATCTCGCGCGCCTTCACGCTCTCGTAGTTGGTGTAGAAGACGAAGCCGGCGGCCTCGATCTCCTTGAGCAGCACCATGCGGACGTTCGGCAGTCCCCCCTCGCCGACCGTCGCGAGAGCGATGGCATTCGGATCGTTCGGCTCGGTCCGTTCCGCCTCGGCCAGCCACGCCCTGGCGATCGCGAAAGGGTCGTCGCCTGCGAAGATTCCGGTCCGGTCCACGGCTCCACCTGACGCTGTCGGAGGGCGAAGGGGGACTGGTCGGGGCGACTGGATTCGAACCAGCGACCTGCGGTACCCAAAACCGCCGCGCTACCAGGCTGCGCCACGCCCCGAGGAGTCCTCCGCGATCCGAGTTAGCCGCTTGCCGGAAAAGCGCAAGAGCCTACGGCCCTGGCAGCGGCCGGGCGGGCGCCGGAGGGCACGCTGCGGGCACGCTGCGGGCACGCTGTGGGCACGCGTGCCCACCGGGCAGGATCTTTGTTTTTGCTGGATAATTCCGGTTGGCGTCAACCGGATGGAAACCTTCGTTAACGGGCCTTCGGGGGGCCGGTCGGTCGGCTGCCGGGTCGGCCCGCACTGTGCCGCCGGCGGTTGCGGGTCGGCAGGAAGCGGGCAATTGACGAACATTTAAGGAACCTCGCGCTAGGTGAGGGTCGCCCCGCCCCTACCCGGAAGATCCGCCCCCATGGAACCCCTCGCCCCTCCGGCCGACGCCTTCGCCCTCCTCGCCGCCCCCGTCATCGCCGAATCGGTCGTGGCGGCGAGCCGCACCGAGGGGAACGCGCGGCTCCGCTTCGCCGTCGCCCAGGCGCTGGTGCAGGGGCGGATCGCCTTCCACTACCAGCCGGTGGTCAGCGCCATCCGCCCCGACCGGCCGGCCTTCTACGAGATGCTGGCGCGGCTGCGGCTGCCCGACGGGCAGCTCCTGGCCGGCGCCGCCTTCCTGCCCGCGGTCGAGGCCGGCCCGCTCGGCCGCGCCATCGACCGGCTGGCCCTCGCCGCGGCGCTCGAGGCCCTCGCCGCCGACCCGCTCCTGCGGCTCTCGGTCAACATGTCGCCCCGCTCGATGGGCGACGAGGGCTGGCTCGCGCTCATCGCCGCCGCGGCGCGCGGCGGCAGCGGCGTCTGCGGGCGGCTCATCATCGAGATCACCGAGGAGGCCGCCCTCGTCGACGCGGCGCAGACCGTCGACTTCATGAACCATGTCCGCACCAGCGGCTGCGCCTTCGCGCTCGACGACTTCGGCGCCGGCGCCACCGGCTTCCGCCACTTCCGCGACTTCCGCTTCGACATGGTGAAGATCGACGGCAGCTTCGCCCGCGGCGTGCACGCCCAGCGCGATGCCCAGGTACTGGTCGAATGCCTCGCCGCCGTGGCGCGCCATTTCGAGATGCTGACCGTCGCCGAGCACGTCGAATGCGAGGCCGACGCCCGCTGGCTGCGCGATGCCGGCATCGACTGCTTCCAGGGCTATCTCTACGGCCGCCCCGCCGCCCGCCCGGAGCTCGCCGCCGCCCCGGCCGACGCCATTCGCCGCCGCGCCGGCTGAAGCCTCAGCGGTCCTTGGCGAGCTTGGCGAGCTGCTCCTGCATCGCGGCGAGCTGCTTCTTCAGCTCGTCGAGCTCCACGTCCTTGTGCGGCGGCTTGTTCGGCCCGTTCTTCGGCGTGAGGCCGGTGGCGAAGGGGGCGAACATCCGGAGCGCGTTCTCGAACCACTCCATGTTCGAGCGCGCCAGCGCCTCGAAGTTGGCGAGCGCCGGATTGGCCTCGAAGGCCTGGCGCACCTGCTCGCGCATCGCCTCCTGATTGCGGGCGAAGGTCTCCATCGACGCCTCGAGATAGCCCGGCACGAAGCCCTGCAGCGAGTCGCCGTAGAGCCGGATCAGCTGGCGCAGGAAAGAGGAGGGCAGCATGGTCTGCCCCTTCGCCTCCTCCTCGAAGATGATCTGCGCCAGGACGCCGCGGGTGATGTCCTCGCCGGACTTGGCGTCGTTCACCACGAAGTCCTGACCCGAGCGCACCATCTCCGCAAGATGCTCGAGCGTGACGTAGCTCGACTTGGCCGTGTTGTAGAGCCGCCGGTTCGCATACTTCTTGATGATGATCGGCTCGGCGGCGGTTTCGGACTTCTCGGCCACGCGCATCTCTCCTGGTGAATGTGTCCCCCGCGGACGATAAGCTTAGCCCTCGGCCGGCGGGGCGAAAAGGCATTTCCGCACCTGCGAATGTGCGAGGGCGAAGGCGGCGATGGACAGAGCGCAAGGCGACGGCGCGCAGGCGACGGCGGAAATCCCGCCGGCCGCGCCCCCCGGGCGCGGCGCCCGCGAGTGCGCGCACCTCTACCTCGATCTCTGGGAGCGCAACCTCGTGCACCTCGCGCTCCACGCGCCGGCGCCCGCCGCCGCCCCGGCATCTCCCGGAGGACGCCCCGCCTGATGGCGCGCGCGGCGCCCCACCGCGTCGGCGAGCCGAGCCCGCTCGTCCTGCACCTCGGCGCCGCCCTCTCGGCCTACGGCCACGCCCTGCTCGCCGCCCCGCGCGCCGACAGCCCGGGCTTTCCCTGGGCGGCCTCGCTCGAGGTCGACCGCGCGGCGCTCGCCGGGCTCGACACGATCGAGGTGGCGCTCGAGGTCGCCGCCCGCCTCGGGGCGACCGTCCGCGGCCTCGAGATCTGGCAGCAGCACCCCTACCGCCGCAGCCTCGCGGCCCCGCCGGCGGTCTGGCGGGCCGGCTGCTCGCGCCTGCTCGACTTCGGCCAGGCGCCGGAGGCCGCCCGCCCAGACGGCCCGCCCGTGCTCGTCGTTCCGAGCCTGATCAACCGCTCCTACATCCTCGACCTCGCGCCCGGCCGCTCCATCCTGCGCTGGCTGGCCGGCGAGGGCCTGCGGCCGCTCCTCGTCGACTGGGGGGAACCGGGGCCGGAGGAGGCGGACTTCGACCTCGCCGCCTACGGCGCGCGCCGGCTCCTGCCCGCGCTCGCCCGCGCCTGCGAGATCGCCGGGCGGCCGGTGCCGCTCGTCGGCTACTGCATGGGCGGCACGCTCGCCGTCGGCGCCGCCGCCCGCGTGCCCGAGGCGGTCGCCGCCCTCGTCACCATCGGGGCCCCCTGGGACTTCGCCCCGGCGCACGGGCTCGCCGGCGGCGTCCGGGCGAGCATCCGCGCCCAGGGGGTCGCCCGCGCCGAGGCGCTGCTCGAGGCCCAGGCGCAGGCCTTCGGCATGATCCCGGTCTCGCTCTTCCAGTTCCTCTTCGCCCTGGTCAATCCGATCCAGGCCGCGCTCAAGTTCCAGAAGCTCGCCCGCCTCGACCCGCTCGGCCCGGCGGCCGAGCTCTTCGTCGCGCTCGAGGACTGGGTGGCCGACGGGGTGCCGATGCCGCTCGGCGCCGCCAGGGACCTGCTGCTGCGCTGGCAGATCGAGAACGCGCCGGCGACCGGCGGCTGGCACTTCCTCGGCGGCGCCGTCGATCCCGCCCGGGCCACCCAGCCGGCGCTCGTCTTCTCGGGCGCGAGCGACAGCATCGCCCCGCCGCCGCTCGCGCTGCCGCTGGCGCAGGTCCTGCCGCGGGCCGAGCTCGTCTCCGCCCGCACCGGCCACATCGGCATGATCGTGGGCAGCGCCGCGCGATCCGCCGTCTGGCGGCCGCTGGCAGCCTTCCTCGCAGCGCATGGCGGCTGAGCGTCCGGCGCAGATCATCCTCGGTTGAGCATCCCGGCCTCATGTGCGACGAGAGGCTGGTTAACGCGCGGGGGAGTGCGATTCGCCTGTCCCTTGCCGCCCGGAAACGGACGATCCGGCGCCTTTGGAGGAAGAGATGAGCAAAATCGTAATCGCATCGGCAGCACGCACCGCGGTGGGGAGCTTCAACGGATCGTTCGCCAACACCCCGGCGCACGAGCTCGGCGCGGCCGCGATCCGCGCGGTGCTCGAGCGGTCGGGCGTCGCGCCGGAGGAAGTCTCCGAGACCATCCTCGGCCAGGTGCTGACCGCCGGCCAGGGCCAGAACCCGGCCCGCCAGGCGCATATCGCCGCCGGCCTGCCGAAGGAGAGCGCCGCCTGGGGCATCAACCAGGTCTGCGGCTCGGGCCTGCGCGCGGTCGCCCTCGGCGCCCAGCACATCGCGCTCGGCGACGACGCGATCGTCATCGCCGGCGGCCAGGAGAGCATGTCGCTGTCGCCGCACTGCGCCCACCTGCGCGCCGGGCAGAAGATGGGCGACCTGAAGTTCATCGACACGATGATCAAGGACGGGCTCTGGGACGCCTTCAACGGCTACCACATGGGCACGACCGCCGAGAACGTGGCGACCCAGTGGCAGATCAGCCGCGACGAGCAGGACCAGTTCGCGCTCGCCTCGCAGAACAAGGCCGAGGCGGCGCAGAAGGCCGGCAAGTTCAAGGACGAGATCGCCCCCTTCACCGTCAAGACCCGCAAGGGCGACGTGGTGGTCGACCAGGACGAGTACATCCGCCACGGCGCGACGCTCGAGGGGATGACGAAGCTGCGGCCCGCCTTCTCCAAGGACGGCACCGTCACCGCCGGCAACGCCTCGGGCCTCAACGACGGCGCGGCCGTCGTGCTGCTGATGACCGAGGAGGAGGCCGCGAAGCGCGGCATCACGCCGCTCGCGCGCATCGCCTCGTGGGCGACCGCCGGCGTCGATCCCGCGGTCATGGGCTCGGGCCCGATCCCCGCCTCGCGCAAGGCGCTCGAGAAGGCGGGCTGGAAGGCGGCCGACCTCGACCTCGTCGAGGCGAACGAGGCCTTCGCCGCCCAGGCCTGCGCGGTCAACAAGGACATGGGCTGGGACACCGCCAGGGTGAACGTGAACGGCGGCGCCATCGCCATCGGCCATCCGATCGGCGCCTCCGGGGCGCGCATCCTCAACACGCTCCTCTACGAGATGAAGCGCCGCGACGCGAAGAAGGGCCTCGCCACGCTCTGCATCGGCGGCGGCATGGGCGTCGCGCTCTGCGTCGAGCGGCCGTAGCTCGGCAATCGTTGATCCTCGCCGGACGGGGCAACCGTCCGGCTCCACATCAGAAGGGGGAAGCTCATGGGACGAGTGGCTCTGGTCACCGGTGGCTCGCGCGGCATCGGCGCGGCCATCTCGACGGCGCTGAAGGCCGCCGGCTACACGGTGGCGGCGAACTACGCCGGCAACGACGAGGCGGCGAAGAAGTTCACCGACGAGACCGGCATCAAGACCTACAAATGGTCGGTCGCCGACTATGAGGCCTGCGCCGCCGGCATCAAGCAGGTCGAGGCCGACCTCGGGCCCGTCGAGGTGCTGGTCAACAACGCCGGCATCACCCGGGACACGATGTTCCACAAGATGACCCCGCAGCAGTGGAAGGAGGTCATCGACACCAACCTCTCGGGCGTCTTCAACATGACGCACCCGGTCTGGTCGGGGATGCGCGACCGCAAGTTCGGCCGCATCATCAACATCTCCTCGGTCAACGGCCAGAAGGGCCAGGCCGGGCAGGTGAACTATTCCGCCGCCAAGGCCGGCGACATCGGCTTCACCCGCGCGCTGGCGCAGGAAGG
>NZ_CALLYO010000291.1 GCF_937858865.1 uncultured Amaricoccus sp.
CGCCTTCAACTCGATCTTCCAGATCCTCTTCTTCCCCGTCTACGCCTGGGTCTTCCTGACGGTGCTCCCGCCGTTCTTCGGCCTTGAGGGGAGCGTCGTCGACGTGGGCTTCTGGACCATCGCCGAAGCCGTGCTGCTCTACCTCGGCCTGCCCTTCGCCGCCGGCTTCCTGACCAGGAAGATCTTGGTCGGACGACGGGGCGAAGCCTGGTATGCGGACCGCTTCCTGCCCCGGATCGCGCCGCTGACGCTCGGCGCGCTGCTCTTCACCATCGTCGCCATGTTCAGCCTCAAGGGCAGCGAGGTGGTGAGCCTGCCGTGGGACGCCGTCCGCATCGCCGTCCCGCTGACGCTCTACTTCCTGATCCAGTTCACCTTGAGCTTCTGGATGGGCAAGCTGGTCGAGGCGGACTATCCGCGGACCACGGCCGTCGCCTTTACCGCGGCCGGCAACAACTTCGAGCTTGCGATCGCCGTCGCCATCGCCTCGTTCGGGCTGGCCTCGCAACCGGCCTTCGCCGCCGTCATCGGTCCGCTCGTCGAGGTGCCGGTGCTGATCCTGCTGGTATCGGTTGCGCTCGGGCTCGGCCGGCGCTGGTTTCCGGCGTGGTCCTATTGATCTCGGCTTCCTCTCCCCGCGATACGGTTCATGCCACTTTTGGAGCCCTGTCCGTAGGCGCGATCATGTCGTCTGCGAGATCGTGCGGAGCGCTCGAATGCCTGACCTCGCCAAGGCCATCGCACCACGCAGTCTGCCCGCCGCCTTTGGCGGGGGTGCTGTCATCGGAACCCTGGGCGGCCTGATCGGTCTCGGGGGCGCCGAGTTCCGCCTGCCGCTTCTCATCGGTCCGTTCCGGTTTGCCGCCCTCGAAGCCGTCGTCCTGAACAAGGCGATGAGCCTGGTCGTCGTCGCCTCGGCGCTGCCGTTCCGCGCGACCACGATTCCACTTGGCGACGTGCTGTCGCACTGGCCGATCCTGGTGAACCTCCTCGCGGGCAGCCTGGCCGGCGCCTGGCTCGGGGCGGGATGGGCCCTGCGCCTGCGCTCGGAGCGGCTCTACAAGGTGGTCGCCATCCTCCTCGTTCTGATCGCCGCCGTCCTCTACTTCGGCCATGGGGCGGCCACGGCGCAGCCGCTGCTCACCGGCGCCGCGCAGCTCGTCGCCGGTGTCATCGCCGGACTGGGGATCGGCGTTGTCGCCTCGCTCCTGGGGGTCGCGGGCGGCGAGCTGCTGATCCCGACGCTGGTCCTGATCTTCGGTGCGGATATCAAGCTGGCCGGTTCGCTATCGCTGGCGGTCAGCCTGCCGACGATGATCGTCGGCTTCACCCGCTACAGCCGGGATCAGAGCTTCGCGGTCCTCGGCCGCAACCTGCGGTTGGTGCTTGTGATGGCCGCCGGATCGGTGCTCGGAACCTTCATCGGCGGCCGCCTCCTCGGCATCGTGCCGGATGGCGTCCTGATCCCGGCGCTGGTGGCGATCCTGCTGCTTTCCGCCGTGAAGGTCTGGCGGCATTGATGATCTCCGATCAAACCGCCTCCAGCTCGGTAAGCGCTCACCCGATCCCCTTCTCCCGCACATGATCTGAGTGTGCGACGACCCGCTTCGGTTGCGAGGAGGGTCGGGATGGCGGGAGACGGCAAAATGGACGTCCATTTGGACGTCTCGAGGAACGGCTACGGTGTTCGGCTCGAGGTGATTGAAGAGCCGACGGGCCGGCGGCGTCGGAGCGCTTCGGAGAAGGCGCGGATCGTGGCCGAGAGCCTGATGCCGGGCGTGACGGTTGCCGATGTGGCCCGGCGACACGGGACGACGCGGTGGCAGGTGTACGATTGGCGACGGCGGGCGCGGGATGGCCGGCTGGTGCCGGCGGAGACGTCGCCGTCGGTCGCCTTCGCGGGGGTGGTGGTCGCGGAGGCGCAGCCGGCGTCGGGAGCGGACGGGTCCGACATCGAGGTGGTGGTGGGCGACGTGATGATCCGGGCGGCGCCCGATGCCGGCGAGGCGCACCTCGCGCGGGTGATCCGGGCGGCGCGGGCGGCACGGTGATCGCGCCGGTTGGACCGCTGCGGGTCTATGTGGCGACCCGGCCGGTCGATTTCCGCAAGGGCCATGACGGTCTGGCGGCGGTGGTGCAGGAGATGTTCGGGCCTGATCCCTTCAGCGGCGCGGCCTTCGTGTTCCGTTCGAAGCGAGCGGACCGGATCAAGCTTCTGGTCTGGGACCGCACCGGCATGGTGCTGGTACACAAGCGGCTGGAGGGCGGCAAGTTCGTCTGGCCGCAGGTGCAGGACGGGGTGATTCGACTGTCGGCCGCGCAGTTCGCGGCGCTCTTCGAGGGGCTCGACTGGCGGCTGGTGCGCCCGGAGCGGGCACGGCGCCCGCAGCTCGCCGGATGACGGCGACAGGTCGCTTGCGGGATCGTTTCGGGCTGGCGGCGACAGTATCTCTCTGATTCCATAGGCCCATGAGCGGAGCCGCCCTTGCTGAGGAGAACGCGCGCGTGAAGGCGCTCTTGGCGCTGACTCAGGCAGCGTTGGCCGACTCGGAGGAGGCGCGGCACCGGCTGGAGGCGATCCTCACCGACCTGCGGCGCGAGAAGTTCGGCGCGAAGTCCGAGAAGCTGAGCCCCGACCAGTTCAGCCTCGCCCTCGAGGATGTCGAGCTCGCCCAGGGCGTGCTCGACGCTCCCCGAGCCGTCGACATACGCACTGCCACACCATGGGCCCACAATTTACAAGCCACCGGCAGGCCACTATCATCCGGCAGGTAAGCGGTAGCGCGGTTTACAAAAAACCCGAATGAAATCAGGCGATGTGTGCGGATTGCAAATCCGTGCACACCGGTTCGATTCCGGTCGTCGCCTCCAGATCCC
>NZ_CALLYO010000292.1 GCF_937858865.1 uncultured Amaricoccus sp.
AGGTCGCGCGGACCTTCGTTCCGGCGGCGGCCGCCGGCGGCGCCGAGGTGCTGGTCGATCCCGAGGAGGATGACGAGATCGAGCCGCTCGGGGACCGCATCGATCTCGGGCTGGTGGCGACCGAGGCGCTGGCGCTGGCGCTTCCCGCCTACCCGCGCAAGCCCGGCGCCACCCTTGCCGAGGGAGCCGGGGAGCCGGAGGACGCGCTGCCGGAGGAGGGCGGGCAGAAGCCCTTCGCGGCGCTCGCGGCCCTGCGCGGGAAGCTGGGCGAGGGTTCGTGAGCGGGGCTCGCGGGCCGGCCGCGACCCGCGCCGAATGGGCCTTGCGCAAGCGCGCGGAATCGCTATGGTCCGCCGCTCGTTTTCCTGTCCGGTCCGGAGGCCAAGGGCGTGACATCACGCGCGGCATCTGCTACCCCGCGGGCCGACGAATGGGTGATCGGGGCGGCGCCCCGGCAGATATCGAGGCTGAGACATGGCTGTTCCGAAAAGCAAGGTCACGCGCTCCCGGCGCGGCATGCGCCGCTCGCATGACGCGCTGGTCGCCGGCAACCCCAACGAGTGCCCGAACTGCGGCGAGCTGCGCCGCCCGCACCACGTCTGCGGCGCCTGCGGGCACTATGACGGCCGCGAGGTGGTGGCGCGCACCGAAGAGATCGACCTCGACGACGAGGCGGCCTGAGCCGCCGGGGGCGGTGCCCAGCCTGTGTGAGGTCGCCTCGCAATGAGTGCCGTGACGCCCCCGAACGGACCTTCGGGCAGCCCCCCGCAAGCCGGCGACGTCGTGATCTCCATCGACGCGATGGGCGGTGACCGCGGCGTGGCCGACGTCCTGCGCGGCATGGACATGTCGCTCGAGAAGAACTCCCGCCTGCGCTACATCCTGCACGGCGACGGCGACGAGCTCGACCGCCACCTGCGCAAGGCCACCGCTCTGGCCGAGCGCACCGAGGTGCGCCATGCCCCGGGCGTCGTCGCCATGGACGACAAGCCGTCGCGCGTGCTCCGGAACGCCCAGGGCACCAGCATGCTGAGCGCGCTCGAGGCGGTGAAGGCAGGGGAATCCCCCGTCGTCATCTCCTGCGGCAACACCGGGGCGCTGATGGCGCTCGCCATGCTGGCGCTCCGGAAGGCGCCCGGCGTCGACCGCCCGGCGATCGCGGTCCTCTGGCCCTCGCTCAACCCGTCGGGCTACAACGTGCTGCTCGACGCGGGCGCCGACGTCCGCGCCGACTCGGACGATCTCCTCAAGTATGCGGTGATGGGCGCCTCCTACGCGCGCAACGCGCTCGGGCTGAAGCGGCCGCGGGTCGGCCTGCTCAACGTCGGCACCGAGGAGCACAAGGGCCGCTCCGAGCTGCACGGGGCGGCGGGGCGCATGGCCGAGGTGGGGCCGCTCAGCGACTTCGAGTACATCGGCTACGTCGAGGGGACCGACATGGCGTCGGACCGGGTCGACGTCATCGTCACCGACGGCTTCACCGGCAACGTCGCGCTCAAGACCGGCGAGGGCACGGCCCGGATGATCCAGGGTCTGCTCAAGGAGGCCTTCGCCTACTCGATCCTGTCGCGGATCGGCGCCCTCTTCGCGCTCACCTCGCTCAAGCGGCTGCAGAAGCGCATCGACCCGCGCCGGGTCAACGGCGGGGTCTTCCTCGGCCTGAACGGCACGGTCATCAAGTCGCACGGCTCGGCCGACGCCACCGGCGTCTCGGCCGCGATCAAGCTCGCCTTCACTCTCGCCGACCACGGCTTCACCGAGCGGCTCGCCGCCCGGGTCGCCGTGGGCCCTGCCGTGGGGCACGCGCCAGACCTCGCCCGCGGAGGCTCGCCCACATGACCATCCTTCGTGCCGTGGCCCTCGGCTGCGGCCACTACCTGCCGGCGCGCGTCGTCGAGAACGACGAGTTCGCCGCCATGGTCGAGACCTCCGACGAGTGGATCCGCACGCGGACCGGCATCGAGCGCCGCCACTTCGCCGCCGAGGGCGAGATGACCTCCGACCTCGCCGCCGCCGCCTGCCGGGCGGCGCTCGCCGACGCCGGGCTGACCGGGGCGGATCTCGATGCGCTGATCGTGGCGACGGCGACGCCCGACCAGACCTTCCCCGCCACCGCGGTCACCGTGCAGCACGCGATCGGCATGCGCGGCGGGTTCGCCTTCGACGTGCAGGCGGTCTGCGCCGGCTTCGTCTTCGCGCTGGCCCAGGCCAATGCGCTCATCCAGTCGGGCAGCGCCCGCCGGGTGATGGTGGTCGGTGCCGAGACCTTCAGCCGCATCCTCGACTTCACCGACCGCACCACCTGCGTCCTCTTCGGCGACGGGGCCGGGGCGCTCGTCCTCGAGGCGGTCGAGTCGGCTGGCGCCCCGAGCGACCGCGGCGTCCTCGCCACCGACCTCCACTCGGACGGGCGCTACCGCGATCTCCTCTACGTCGACGGCGGCCCCTCCTCGACCGGGACGGCCGGCGTGGTAAGGATGGCCGGGCAGGACGTCTTCAAGCACGCGGTCATCAAGCTGGCCGAGACCGGCGCCGCGGCGCTGGCGCGGGCGGGGCTCACGCCCGCCGACGTGGACTGGCTGGTGCCGCACCAGGCGAACCTCCGGATCATGACCATGACGGCGCACAAGCTCGGCGTGCCGATGGACCATGTGGTGGTGACGGTGCAGGAGCATGGCAACACCTCGGCCGCCTCGATCCCGCTCGCGCTCTCGGTCGCGCATGGCGAGGGGCGGATCCTGCCGGGGGACGTGCTGCTCATGGAGGCGATCGGCGGGGGGCTCGCCTGGGGTGCGGCCGTCATGCGCTGGTAGGCGCGTCTTCGCTCGCGCGCTCAAGCCGTTGTTATTGACTCGCTTTCGGAAATGTCCCTAGGTTAACCAAAGCGTGATCGAGACAGCAATCGAGACAGGGGGGAAGGCATGAGCGAGAAGACCCTCACCCGCATGGAGTTGAGCGAGGCCGTTTTCCGCACCGTCGGCCTCTCGCGGAACGAGTCCGCCGAGCTGGTCGAGATGGTGCTCGACCAGATGTCCGATGCGCTGGTGCGCGGCGAGACGGTAAAGATCTCCTCCTTCGGCACCTTCAGCGTGCGCGGCAAGTCCGCGCGCGTCGGGCGCAATCCCAAGACCGGCGAGGAGGTCCCGATCGAGCCCCGCCGGGTGCTGACCTTCCGGCCCTCGCACATCATGAAAGAGCGCGTGGACCTCGGCAACAAGCAGTGACTCGGGGAAAGGCGGCGCGATGATGAAGTCTCCCGAAGCCTTCCGCACCATCAGCGAAGTCGCCGAGGCGCTCGACGTTCCGCCGCACGTCCTGCGCTTCTGGGAGACGCGCTTCACCCAGGTGAAGCCGGTGAAGCGCGGGGGCGGGCGGCGCTACTACCGGCCGGAGGACGTGCGGCTGCTGCGCGGCATCCGCGGGCTGCTCTATGACGACGGCATGACGATCAAGGGCGTGCAGAAGATCCTGCGCGAGCGCGGCATCCGCCACGTCATCAATCTCGGGACCGAGCCGGAGGCCGAGGCCGCCGAGCCGGCGCCGCCGCCGGCCGAGGCGGCGCCGGCTCCGCGGGTGGAGCGCGGGAAGGCGCCGCCGGCCGCTGTCGGCAACGGCTTGCCGCAGGCCGATCTCTTCGCGGGCCCGGACGGCGAGACGGCGACGGTCGCCGTGGCGGCAGCGCGGCCCAAGGACCGGCAGGCGCTCCGGGCGCTGCTGGGCGAGCTGCAGGCGCTGCGGGCGGTGATGATCGACGACGGCAAGGCCTGAGCCTTTCCCCCTTGCTCTCCGGCGGGGCCCGGATATAAAGCGCCTCGTGTCGGGCTATAGCGCAGTCTGGTAGCGCGTTCGACTGGGGGTCGAAAGGTCGTGAGTTCGAATCTCGCTAGCCCGACCATACCCCTTCATGCGTCCGCCGGAGCGACCGGCGTGGTGCCAGCGCAGGGCATCGCGCGCCTCTTCGAGGCGGGCGCCATCACCGCGTCCGAGCCCTGCGCGCCGGGGCAGATCCAGCCGGCGAGCCTCGATCTGCGCCTCGGGGCCGAGGCCTTCCGCGTGCGGGCGTCCTTCCTGCCGGGGGCGGTTCCGCTCGCCGAGCGGCTCGCCGAGTTCACCATGCACCGCTTCGACCTCGCGGGGGGCGCGGTGCTCGAGAAGGGCTGCGTCTACGTGGTGCCGCTGGTCGAGGGACTGGCGCTGCCGGAGGGGCTGCGCGCGGTCGCCAATGCCAAGAGCTCGACC
>NZ_CALLYO010000293.1 GCF_937858865.1 uncultured Amaricoccus sp.
TCGCCACCTTCGCACGCCCTCCCGCCGCGTCAAGGCCGGCACGTGGGCGCGGCGGTAATCTTGATGGTCATGAATAGAAACGAATTCAATGAATTACTTCCCGCTTCTCGTGCGTGACTCTCCCGCACCCGTCAGTCCAGAACGAAGTCCACTCGGCGCAACCCCGCCGGATCGGCAGAGAGCCCGACGTGCAGCTCGAAGCGCCCCGGCTCCACCACCGGCTCGAGCACCGCGTCGAGGAAGGCGAGGTCCGCCCGCTCCAGCGCGAAGCGGACCGCCCGGCGCTCGCCGGCACCGAGGGCGACCTTCCGGAACCCCCGGAGCTCCAGCACCGGCCGGGCGACGCTCGCCACCGGATCGCGCAGGAAGAGGAAGACCGTCGCCACCCCCTCCCGCCCGCCGGTATTGGCGACCTCCGCCTCGACCTCGATCCGCGCCCCCACCTCGACCCGCGGCTCCCCGACCGCGAAGCTCGTGTAGGAGAGCCCGTGCCCGAAGGGGAACTCGGGCGCATTCGGCAGGTCGAGATACCGGCTCGTGTAGTGATCCCTCGGGTTCTCCGGCCGCCCCCCGGACCGCACCGAGTAGGCGATCGGCACCTGTCCGACATCCCGCGGCCAGGTCACCGCCAGCCCGGCGGAGGGGCTCTCCCGCCCGGTCAGCAGCGCCGCCACCGCATGCCCCGCCTCGCTGCCCGGGAACCAGCAGGCGAGCACCGCCGCCGCCCGGGCGAAGACCTCCGGCATCACGATCGACCGCCCGGAGAAGAGCAGCACCACGACCGGCCGCCCGACCCCGAGCACCGCCGCCGCCAGCGCCGCCTGTCGCCCCGGCAGGTCGATGCGCGCCCGGCTCGCCGCCTCGCCGCTCATCCCCGCTCGCTCGCCGATGCAGAGCACGACGACCTCCGCCCGGCCCGCCGCCGCCACTGCCGCCGGAATCCCGTCCTCCGTATCCCCCTCGACCGCGACCCCCGGCACATGCTCGATCACCGTCCCGGGCAGCGCTGCGCGCAGACCCGCGAGTATGCCCACCGCCTCCTCGCTGCGCCCGGTCCCGACCCAGGGCCCAAGCATCTCCGCCGCCGCATCGGCGAGCGGCCCGACCAGCGCGACCCGCCCCGGCGCCGGCGAGAGCGGCAGCACCCCCTCGTTGCGGAGCAGCACCATCGACCGCACCGCCGCCGCCCGCGCCGCCCGGCGGTCTAGCCGTACCGCGGGCTCCGCCCCCTGGCAGCGGCGATAGGGATCGTCGAGCAGCCCGAGCCGCGCCTTCAGCACCAGCA
>NZ_CALLYO010000294.1 GCF_937858865.1 uncultured Amaricoccus sp.
CCTCCTCGTGGTGCTTGGCGAGCAGCGCGTCGGCATTCTGCATCACCCGGCGCACGCCGCGCGCCGCCTGGCGGATGCGGTGCTCGTTCTCGACCAGCCCGAGGCGGACGTAGCCCTCGCCGTACTCGCCGAAGCCGACGCCGGGCGCCACGGCCACCTCGGCCTCGCGGAGCAGGATCTTGGAGAAGCCCATCGAGCCGATGGCCGCGAAGGGCGCGGGGACGGGCGCCCAGGCGAACATGGTCGCCGGCGGGGACGGGATGGCCCAGCCGGCGCGCGCCATGGCGTCGACGAGCACGTCGCGGCGCGACTTGTAGATGTTGCGGATCTCGGCGACGCATTCCTGCGGGCCGTTGAGCGCGGCGGCGGCGGCGACCTGCACCGGCGTGAAGGCGCCGTAGTCGAGATAGGACTTGATCCGGGTCAGCGCGTCGATGAGGCGGGCATTGCCGACGGCGAAGCCCATGCGCCAGCCGGGCATGGCGTAGGTCTTGGAGAGCGAGGTGAATTCGACGGCGACCTCCTTCGCTCCTTCGACCTCGAGGATCGAGGGCGGCGGGTTGCCGTCGAAGTAGATCTCGGCATAGGCGAGGTCGGAGAGCAGCCAGAGGTGGTGCTTCTTCGCGAAGGCGACGAGGTCGCGGTAGAAGTCGATGTCGCAGACCTGCGCCGTCGGGTTGGACGGGAAGGAGACGACGGCGGCGACCGGCTTCGGCACCGAGTGGATGACGGCGCGCTCGAGCGCGCGCAGGTAGGCCTCGGGATCGAAGCGGCCCTCGTGGAGCGCCGGGACGTGGCGCAGCGTGCCGCCGGCGATCATGAAGCCGTAGGGGTGGATCGGGTAGCTCGGGTTCGGCACCAGCATCACGTCGCCGGGGGCGGTGATCGCCATGGCGAGGTTGGCGAGGCCCTCCTTGGAGCCGAGGGTGGCGATCACCTCGGTCTCGGGGTCGAGCTTCACGCCGAAGCGGCGGGCGTAGTAGCCGGCCTGCGCCCGGCGGAGGCCGGGGATGCCCTTGGAGGCGGAGTAGCGGTGGGTGCGCGGGCGGCGCACCGTCTCGACCAGCTTGTCGACGATGTGCGCCGGCGTGTCCATGTCCGGGTTGCCCATGCCGAAGTCGATGATGTCCATCCCCTCGGCGCGATAGCGGGCCTTGAGCCGGTTCACCTCGGCGAAGACGTAGGGCGGAAGGCGCTTGATGCGGTGGAATTCTTCGGACATGGCGAACCGGCGATGGAATGGAGGTGGCGCCTTATAGCGCCGCCCGGCAGTGGGGGACAGGGG
>NZ_CALLYO010000295.1 GCF_937858865.1 uncultured Amaricoccus sp.
TCGAGGAAGCGGGGCACCGGACGATCAGCGCCGTCCGGATCGAGGCGGGCGTGTATCAGGCCCCGGTTCGGGCGACGCGCATCGCGCGGGCCGCCGCGATGCCGGCCCAGGCGCCGGTGGACGTCGAATTCCTCGATCTGCCGCTCCTCACCGGGGACGAGGATCCGATCTCGCCGCATGTCGCGGTGGCGCGCAGCCCGTGGGCCGGACCGGTGGCCGTCTTCTCGGCGGCGAACGACTACGGCTATGCGCTGGACTGTCAGGCGAAGCGGCCGGCGGTCGTCGGGACGCTGCAGGGCCCGCTCCCGGCCGGGAAGCCGGGGCTCTGGATGGGCGCATCGGTTCGGGTCCGTCTTGCTTCGGGCGCGTTGCAGAGCCGGAACGAATCGGATGTGCTGGCGGGCGCCAATGCTGCGGCGCTGCGCCACGGGTCGATGGGCGACTGGGAGGTCGTGCAGTTCCTGAAGGCGGAGCTGGTGGCGCCGAAGGAATACCTGCTGAGCGGCTTCCTTCGCGGGCAGGCGGGGACCGATGCGGCGATCCCCGAGGTCTGGCCTGAGGGCACGGACTTTGTCCTGCTCGATGGCGCGGTCGGACAGATCCGCCTTCCCTCGGCGGCTCGCGGGCGCGAACGGCATTTTCGCGTCGGTCCGGCGGTCCGGGCCTATAACGATCCGAGCTACGTCCATCGCGTTGAGGTCTTCGCCGGTGTCGGCCTGAGGCCGTACCGGCCGGTTCATCTCCGCGCGGCCCGGCGGGGGGATGGCGGCATTGAGCTCTCCTGGGTCCGGCGGACGCGCCTGGATGGGGATAGCTGGGACGGGATGGATGTGCCGCTCGGGGAAGAGCGGGAGGAGTATCTCGTCCAGATCCTGCGGGGTGGTGCGATCGTGCGGGAGGCGAGCTGCAGCGCACCGCGCTTCCTCTATCCGCGGGCCGAGCAGGAGGAGGACGAGGGGGCCGGCGGTCCGCTCGGCTTCAAGGTCGCACAGGTGTCGGTCCGCTTCGGACCGGGGCCGTTTGAGAGGGTTGAATTCGATGGCTAGGACAGCCCAGCTGGGTCTT
>NZ_CALLYO010000296.1 GCF_937858865.1 uncultured Amaricoccus sp.
CATGGCATTGAGCAACGTCGTCTTGCCCGAGCCGGTGCCGCCCGAGATCAGGATGTTGAGCCGCGCCCGCCCGGCGATCTTCAGCACCGTCGCCATGTCGGCCGAGATGTTGTTCTGCCGCGCCATCACGTCGAGCGTGATCTCCTTCTTGGAGAACTTGCGGATCGAGATGGTCGGCCCGTCGATCGCCAGCGGCGGGATGATGATGTTGACGCGGCTGCCGTCCTTCAGGCGCGCATCGACCAGCGGGGTCGATTCGTCCACCCGGCGGCCCACCTCGGTCACGATGCGCGTAGCCACGTGCAGCACGTGCGCGTCGTCGCGGAACTGCACGTCGGTCAGCTCCACCTTGCCCTTGCGCTCGACGTAGACCTGGTGCGGGCCGTTGACCATGATGTCGGTCACGGCCTCTTCCTTGAGCAGCGGCTCGAGCGGCCCGAGCCCCACCATGTCGTCCACCAGCAGCCGCACGATCGAGCGCAGCTCGCTCGCGTTCAGCTGGATCTTCAGGTCGACGATGATCTCCTCGACGATCTCGGCGATCTGGTTCCTGAGCTCCTCCGGCCCCAGCGCCGAGGCGACCGAGATGTCGATGCGCTGCATGAGCAGCGGCATCACCTGCGCCTTCACCTGCAGCTCGCGCTTGTTCTTCGCCTCGGGGGCGTTCTTCGCCCCGACGTCGGCCAGCGGGTCGGCCAGCGGGTCGCTCTCCTCCTCGACCGGTCCGGCCGAGCGCGTGGCGGCGGCGCGCTCGGCGCGCAGCGTCTCGACCACGTCGCGCAGGAGCTTGCGCTGCTCGGCGAGGTCGGGCTTGGCGGCCGAGACGGCGACCAGCCCGTCGAGCACCTCGTTCGCCATCTCGGCGAGGTCGAGCGGGCTCGCCTTGGCCAGCCCCTCGGGCCCGAGCCGCTGGCGCAGCCGCTCGCTCGCCGCCGTGCGCAGCATCGACAGCGGATCGCCGGTCAGGCCGTGGTCGAAGCCGTCCTCCATCGCTCGTTATCTCCTCGCGAGGCGCCGCCTGAAGAAGCCGGTCGCGGCCTTGCTCTCCTCGGGCACGCCGGCGAGCTCGATGCAGAGCCGGTGCAGGTCGGCGACGATCTTGTGCTTGGCCTCTGCCGTCGCCAGCGCCTGACCCTTCAGCGTCGTCTTCGTCATCGTCTTCGGGTCGTGCGGGAAGACGCAGCGCAGCTTCGTCTCCAGCCCGGCCTCGAACTCCTTGACCGTGACGTCGGGCTTGGCCGGCACCTGGTTGGCGATGACGTGCAGCTTCGCGGCGCGGTTGCGCGCGCCGAGCAGCTTCATCAGCCGGTTGGCGTCGCGCAGCGACTGCAGCGTCAGCTGGGTCACGATGACGATGTCGTCGAAGCGGGTGAAGAGCGCCGGCTCGCGCATGACGAAATGCCGCGGCAGGTCCATGATCGTCATGTCGAAGTTGGCGCGCATGATGTCGGCCAGCGCCAGCACCTTCTCGTCGCTCATCCGCACCGCGTCGTCGAAGCCTTCCTCGGTCGCCAGCACGTGCAGGCTCTTGCCGAACTTGGCCATCGCGTTCTGCAGGAAGGTCTGGTCGACCCGCTCGGGGTCGTCGAAGGCCTCGCGCAGGCCGCGGGTCGGCTCGATGTCGAGGGCGAGCGCGATGTTGCCGGCATAGATGTCCATGTCGACGAGCGCGGTCCGCCGGCTGAGCTTGTCGGCCATGATGAAGGCGGTGTTGATCCCGAGCGTCGTCGCGCCGACGCCGCCGCGCGCCCCGAGGAAGCCGACGACGCGCCCCTTCGGCGTCACCCCGTCGCCCGGCTGCTCCAGCCGCACGAAGATCTCGCCCAGCACGTCCGCGTCCACCGGCTTCATCAGATAGTCGCGCGCGCCCGTCCGCATGATGCGGCGGAAGTAGTTGACGTCGTTGACGGTGCCGAGCGCCATCACCTGGCTGCCGAGCCGGGCCAGCTCGACGAGGCCGCTCTCCACCTCCTCGATCGGCAGCCCCTCGATGTCGACGATCATGAAGCGGGCAGGGGGGGCCACCCCGAGGAGGCGCAGCGCCGCGGCGAGCCCGCCCTTGCGGATGCTCGACGTCGACCAGCCGCGCTGGTTCGCCACCGCCTGGGCGGCGGCCTGCGAGGCATCGTCGGTCAGATAGGCGGCGAAGGGCTCGCGCTCGTCGGCCGCGTCGTCGAAGATCATGCCGCTCTGCGCGGCCGCCGACCCTGCCATGGCTCAGTTCCCGATATTCATCTGCAGCGGCACGACGATCACCTCGCCGTCCTGGTAGCGGCCGACCGCCGCCGCGGCGGCCACGCCGTCCGATCCGCCGAACTCGCGCGGGTCGGTCAGGTCGCGCACCTCCTCCGCCATGTTGGCGAGGTTGAGGGCGTTGGCGCAGCCGTCGTTCGGCAGCGGCGTGGTCAGCTCGTAGCGCGCCGCGGGATTGCCCGGGCAGCGCACCACCAGGCGGTCGTACTGCACCACCTCGACCTGCGCCGCATCGGTGCGCAGGTCGGCGCCGAGCTCCGAATCGGTGGCAGCGACCAGCCGCACGCGCGCCGGCGTCCGCGGCAGGCTGGCGCGGATCGCGCCGCGGCGGCGGGCGTCGAGCACCGGCGAGCCGGTGTGGCTGACCCGCAGCACGATGTCGGTCTGCTCGGTCAGGCGCTGCCCCGCGATGAAGGAGCGTAGCCGCTCGGCCTCGCCGGGGCGGAGCTGCGGGCTGCCCGGCGTGAAGTAGAAGGACTGCTGCGCCCGGGCGCCGGCGGCGACGAACTCGGCATCCTTGAACGAGCCGACCGGCTGCTCCTCGCAGGCGGCGAGCGCCAGCGCCGCGGCGAGCACCAGGAGGGGGAGGGGAGGGGTACGCATCGCAATCGCCCTTACTGGAAGACGAAGCCGGAGGGGCCGACCAGGCGGCGCTGGCCGATCCCGTTCTGCACCGCCTCGCGGCCGCGCGGGTTGCCCTGGAAGCGGCCGAGCAGGATTCGCTCGAAGTCGTTCGGCGGCACGAAGTTGTCGACCGGCGTGCGAACCTTCTTGCCGGTCGTCGGGTTGACGATCACCGGCGTCACGATGATGACGAGCTCGGTCTGGCCGCGCTGGAAGGCCTGGCTGCGGAAGAGCGCGCCGAGGACCGGCATGGTGCCGAGCGCCGGCACCCGCGAGGCGTTCTGCGACGAGCTGTTCTCCATCAGCCCGGCGATGGCGAAGCTCTGCCCGCTCGCGAGATCGACCGTCGTCTCCGCCCGCCGCGTCCTGAGCGAGGGCACGGTCTCGCTCTGCGCGAAGTTGAGCTCGCTCACCTCGGTGCCGACGGTCAGGCTGATCCGGTTGCCGTCGATGACCGTCGGCGTGAAGTTGAGCCCGATGCCGTAGTTCTTGAACTCGACGTTGGTCCCGTTGTCGCTGACCGTCGAATAGGGATACTCGCCGCCCGCCAGGAAGGTCGCCGGCTCGCCCGAGCGCGCCGTGAGGTTCGGCTCCGCCATGATGGTGACGAGCCCTTCCTCCTGCAGCGCCTGCAGCACCACGTCGATGTTGAAGCTGCCGCGCGTCGCGCCGTAGCTCGCCTGATAGTCGCCCTGCACCGCGCGGCCGCCGTTGAAGCCGATCCGCCCGCCGTTGATGCCGAGGCTCACGTCGTTCCACTGGATGCCGAGCTGCCGGTCGACGTTCCGCGCCACCTCGGCGATCCTGACCTGCAGGTTCACCTGCGTCGGCGCCGCCACGTTCAGCCGGTTGACCACCCGGGTCGGGTCGTCGACGAACTGGTTCGCCACCTGCAGGATGTTCGCCGCCTGCTCGGCGTCCTTGACCGTCCCGGTCAGCACCAGCGACTGGTCGACCGTGCTCGCCTTGACCGACTGGCCGGGCGCCATGGCGCTGATGCCGTCCGCGAGCGCCGCCAGGTTGTGCGTGACCCGCACCCGCGTCGACATCAGCACGTTGTCGCCGTCATCGACCGCGAAGAGCGTCGTCTCACCCACGCCCACGCCCGTCAGGTACATGAGCCGCGGCGACTTCACCTCCACGTCCGCCACCTCGGGGTTGGCGACGAAGAGGCTCGAGAAGGCCTCGTCCACCCGGATGAGCTGCCCGGTCCCGACCACCAGCGAGACCGACTGCTCGTTCTGGGGCTGCACCAGCTCGAAGGCGCCGAGCGCGACCGGCCAGCCGGCCGGCAGGAGGGCGATGGTCGCAGCGAGTGCGACGGCGAGGGGGCGATGTCGATACACTGCTCTCTTTCCCGTACTGGGGCCTACTCCGCGCCCGCCGCGCTCGCCGCGGCATCGCTCGGGGTGGCGGTCGCGCGGATCTGCACCCCGCGCACGATCTGGACCTTGCTGGTCGAGGTGACGTCCGATTCGAGCGTCTGCCGCCGCGCCGGGCCCTTGGCCTCCGCCGCCTTCAGGAAGGACGGCGTCACGTCGAGGCTGAGGGCCTCGGGCTTCGCCGCCGGCTCGCCGCCGTCGCGCACCGAGTTCAGCACCAGCGAGAGCGAGCCGAGCGTCTGGGCCAGCGTCACGATTTCCGCCTGGCGCGACGAGACCTCGAGCGTCGCCGTCTTCGCCACCGGCGCGCCCTCGGCCCTGGCCTCCTTGTCCTTTGGCGGCGCCTCGGGCCCGAGCCGCTGGTCGAAGGCGAGCACCCGGAGGTTGGAGAGCACCGTCTCGCTGGCGTGGATGCCATCGCCGCCGTCGCCCGAGACGGAATAGGTGAGGATGAGATCGACCCGGTCGCCCGGCAGCGCCAGGCCGCTCAGGCCGGCGATGGCGTCGATCGGGATGGTGATGGCGCGCATCCCCTTGGGCAGTACGGCGGCGAGGAAGCCGCGGTCGCCCGGGCGCACCACGAAGGAACGGGCGATCGGAACGCCCTGGGGCAGCACCTGGCGGGCAACGCTGCCCGCCAGGAACTCCTGTCCCGCAGCATCGGCGACGACCATCTCGCCATTGAGCGCGCTCTCGGTGATGTCCATCCGCGAGAGCCGCTCGGGGGTGATGATCGTGCCGATCGGGATCTGCGTCGCCGGCACGAAGACCTGCCTCAGCCGCGGAGCCTCGGCCTGCGCCACCTCGACCGGAGCGGCCGGACGGAGCCCCGCGATGACGTAAAATCCCGTGCCGCCCGCCACGATCAGCGCCGCAAGGATGACGAGGAAGATACGCATGCTACGAGGCTCCGCGTTCTGAGGAG
>NZ_CALLYO010000297.1 GCF_937858865.1 uncultured Amaricoccus sp.
CGCGAAATCCTGATTGCGCACGGGATTTCGCGCGCCAGCCGGGCGCCCCGCCCCGCTCGTTCCTGCGTCACCTGATTGCCCTTGTCCCGTGCCGGCGAGGGCTCGACAAGCCGCCGGATCGGTGCTCCTTTCGGGCGACGCTCCTCCCCGTCAGCAAGCCCGTCAAGGAAGCCGACCATGCCGCAGCGCCCCGGGGCGCCGATCGTGGCGCCGATCGAGGACCGCACGCTCAGCGGCATTGCCCTCATGCTGCTGGCGCTGCTCGCCTTCACCGGCATCGACAGCTGCGCCAAGTGGCTGGTGCTGCACGGCCTGCCGACCCCCGAGGTCGTCTTCGTGCGCTACCTCGGCCATCTCCTCCTCGTCGTGGCGCTGGCGCTGCCGGCGCAGGAGCCGTTTCTCGGCACGGAGAACCTGGGGGCGGTGCTGGTCCGCGGCGCCTTCCTGCTCCTCAGTACCATCCTCAACTTCATCGCCCTCGGCCATCTGCCGCTCACCATGACGGCGGCGATCTTCTTCTCGAGCCCGCTCTGGATCTGCCTGCTCTCGATCCCGCTCCTCGGCGAGGAGGTCGGGCCGCGCCGCTGGGCGGCGATGCTCGTCGGCTTTCTCGGCGTCCTGGTGGTGACCCGGCCCTGGACCGGGCCGGTCCACTGGGCGGTCGTCTTCTCGGTCGGCGCCGCGCTCTGCGGCGCCTTCTACTCGATCCTGACCCGCAGGCTGGCCGGGCGCGACAGCACCGCCACCCAGCAGTTCTATGCCGCGCTCCTCGCGACGGTCGGCATGGCGCCGCTCGCGCTGCCCGGCTGGACCTGGCCGGCGAGCCCCGGGACCTGGTTCGCCTTCCTCGCCATCGGGGTCTTTGGCTGGGCGGGGCACCAGATCCTCATCATCGCCCACCGCTATGCCCCGGCCTCGACGCTGGCGCCGATCAGCTACGTGCAGATCCTCTACATGACCGCCTCGAGCTGGATCATCTTCGCCCAGCCGCCCGACGCCTGGGTGCTGACCGGCGCGGCGATCGTCGCGGCGAGCGGCCTCTACATCTGGCTGCGCGAGCGCACCCTCGCCCGCGGCGGCGCCTGAACCCTTGTGAACCGCCGCCCGGCCGCGGAAAGTGCCCTCCGAAAACACCCCGGCATCGACCGACAGGAGGAACCCCATGCCCGACCGCCAGACCGCTCCCCGCATCGTCCTCGTCACCGGCGCGAGCCAGGGCATCGGCGCCGCCACCGCCCGCGCCTTCGCCCGCGCCGGCGATGCCGTCGTCCTCGCCGCCCGCGATGCGGGCAAGCTGCAGGCGGTGATCGACGGGCTGGGCGGGGAGGGGGACTGCGTCGGCGTCCCGACCGACGTGACCGACCCCGCCTCGGTCGAGGCGCTCTTCGCCCGCATCCGTGAGATGCACGGCCGGCTCGACGTGGTCTTCAACAACGCCGGCACCAACGTCGCGCCGATGCTGCCCGGCGACGTGAGCTGGGAGGACTGGCGCAAGGTCGTCTCGGTCAACCTCGACGGGGCCTTCCTCGTCGCCTCGGCCGCCTTCCGGCTGATGCGCGCGCAGAGCCCGCAGGGCGGGCGGATCATCAACAACGGCTCGATCTCGGCCTATGTGCCGCGCTACGGCTCGATCCCCTACACCGCCTCGAAGCACGCCATCACCGGCCTGACCAAGTCGCTCTCGCTCGACGGGCGGGCCTTCGACATCGCCTGCGGCCAGATCGACATCGGCAACGCGGCCTCGGACATGACCGCGAAGATGACCGGCGGGGTCCCGCAGGCCGACGGCCGCCTGGCGCCCGAGCCGCGGATCGACGTCGAGCATGTGGCCCGGGCGGTCGTCCAGATGGCAGATCTGCCGCTCGACGTGAACGTCCAGTTCATGACCATCATGGCGACCAAGATGCCCTACATCGGCCGGGGATAGGGCGCGGGCACGCTGCCGGCACGCGTGCCCAGGGATCAGTGTATTGAAATCTCTGGGAAAAATTTCCCGTATTGACAACGTATAGACAGGTGGGCGCGCGCCGGCGCGCTCATGCGATCGGGGTCGGCAGCGGGTCGCCGGCGAAGTGGGCGGCGAGGTTGCGCACCACGAGATCGCCCATGGCGCCGCGGGTCTTCGCCGTCGCCGAGCCCTGGTGCGGGGAGAGGACGACGTTGGGCAGGGCGCGCAGCGCCTCGGGGACGCGCGGCTCGTCGGCGAAGACGTCGAGCGCGGCGCCGCCGAGCCTGCCGTCCGCCAGGAGCTCGATCATCGCCGGCTCGTCGACCAGCGCGCCGCGGGCGACGTTGACGAGCGCCCCCTCCGGCCCGAGCGCCTCCATCACCTCGCGCGAGACGATGCCGCGGGTCGCCGCCGAGCCGGGGGCGATCACCACCAGCCAGTCCACGTCCCGCGCCATGGCGACGAGGTCGGGATAATACCGGTAGGGCTCGAACGGCTGCTCGTGGCGCCCGTGGTAGGAGACGCGCATCTTCATCACCTGCAGCCGCCGGGCGATCTCCTTGCCGATCCGCCCCAGCCCGAGGATGCCGGCGTGCGCCCCGGTCAGCTCGCCGGTCAGCGCGAAGGCGCCGGCCTCCCACCTGCCCTCGCGCACGAAGACATCCGCCTGCGGCACCCGCCGGCAGAGGGCGAGCATCAGGGCGAGCGCGAGCTCGGCCACCGCGTCGTTCAGCACGTCGGGCGTGTTGCTCGCCCGGATCCCGCGCGCCTTGCAGGCGGCGGTGTCGATATTGTCGTACCCCACCCCGTAGCTCGCCACGATCTCGAGCTTCGGCAGCGCCGCCATGATCCCGGGGGCGATGCCGTAGTGGCCATCGGTCGCGACGCCGCGGATGCGCGGGCCGGCCTCGGCGAGCAGCGCCGCGCGGTCGGGCGCCTCCCAGTAGCGATGCACGACATAGGCCTCGGCCAGCGCGGCCTCGACGTTCGGAGGCATCGGGATGATCTGCAGAATCTCGGGCTTCATCGGCGCCCCCTCCCTCACTTGCCGCCCGGTTATTGACCGGCATGCCGCGAAGCACAATCCTCGCCGGGACGCGACACGAGGGACGGACATGGAAGCGCAGCTCGCCCACGATGCCTTCTTCCATGTCCGCGTCATCATCGGCCTCGTGGCCGGTCTCTGCATCACCCGGCTCCTGACCGGGCTCGCACGGTTCGTGCAGCATCCGGCGCGGCCGCGGCTCTATCCGGTGCATCTCGGCTGGGTGCTGTTCCTCCTGCTCGCCGTGCTGCACTTCTGGTGGTTCGAGTTCGGGCTCGGCCGGATCGGGGCCTGGAGCTTCGAGCTCTATCTCTTCGTCGTCGGCTATGCCTCGCTCTTCTTCTTCACCAGCACGCTGCTCTTCCCCGACCGGATCGACGAGTATGCCGGCTTCGCCGACTATTTCCACGCCCGGCAGCGCTGGTTCTACGGGTTCCTCGCGCTGATCCTCCTGACCGACATCGTCGATACGATCGTGAAGGGCGATGCGCACCTGCGGGCGCTCGGGCCGGCCTATGTCGCCGTGGACGCGGTGCTCGCCGGGTTCGCGTTCGTCGCCATCGGGGTGCGCGACCGGCGCTTTCATGCGGCCTTCGTGATCCTCGCGCTCGCCGCGCAGCTCTGGCGGATCCTGCGGCAGCTCACGCTCTTCGCCTGAGCCGGGTTGCGGCCGGGGTGGCGGGGCGCTTAGCTCGGGCGAAGCGACAGGGAGGGCACGAGGATGGCGGAAGGACCGGTGGTGGGGTTCGTGGGCGTCGGGCTCATGGGCTGGGGGATGGCGAAGAACGCGGTCGAGAAGGGCTGGCCGCTCCGGGTCATCGCCCACCGCAAGCGCGAGGCGGTGGACGATCTCGTCAAGCGGGGGGCGAGGGAGGTCGCGAGCCTCGCCGAGATGGCGGGGGAGGCCGATGTCGTCGTCCTCTGCGTCACCGGCTCGCCGGAGGTCGAGGCGACGGTGGCCGGGCTCCTGCCCGCGGCGCGGCCGGGGCTGACGATCCTCGATGCCTCCACCTCGGACCCCGAGGTCACCGAGCGGCTGGCGGCAGAGCTGGCGGGGAAGGGGATCACGCTCCTCGACGCGCCGCTGTCGCGGACGCCGGTGCAGGCCTGGGCGGGCGAGCTCACCACCTTCGTCGGCGGGCCGGCGGAGCTGGTCGAGAAATGGCGGCCGCTCCTCGCCACCTGGGCGAGCGCGATCATCCCGACCGGCGGGCCGGTCGGGTCGGCGCATGCGCTGAAGCTGATCAACAACCTGGTGGCGCTCGGCTATGCGGCGGTCTGGGCGGAGTGTTTCGCCATGGCGAAGAAGGTGGGGGCGGCGCCCGGGGTGCTGCGGGAGGTGATCTCGAACTCGGGGATGAACTGCGCGAACTTCCAGAACTTCGCCAAATACGCCGTCGAGGGCGACCCGGAGGCGCACCGCTTCTCGATCGCCAACGCCTTCAAGGACCTCAGCTACTACGAGCGGCTGGCCACGCGGCACCGGGCGGCGACGCTGATGTCGGACGGGGCGCTGCAGACGCTGAAGCTCGGGATGGCGATGGGGATGGGGGAGCGCTACGTGCCGGAGATGACCGACATCATGCTGGCGCTGAACGGGGACGCGAGGGGCGGGGAGCCGGGACCGGACCGGTGACGGGTCAGCCGCGGCGCACCAGCATCGCGCCGCCGACGACGAGGGCGAGGCCGAGCGCGCGCTCGAGCGAGAGGGGGCGCACCTCGAGGCCGAAGAGGCCGAAGTGGTCGGCCAGCGTCGCGCCGAGGAGCTGGCCGGCGATCACGGTGGCGAAGAAGAGCTGGGCGCCGACGACCGGCGCGATGATCACCCCGCCGGCGACGAAGAGCGCGCCGATGAGGCCGGCGAGGAAGATCCACCAGGGCACCGTGGCGAGCGTCGCCCGGCTCATGTCGCCGCGGCCGGCGACGAGCGCGATCGCAACGCCGCCGGCGCCCGCCACCACCAGCGAGACGGCGGCGGCGCCGTAGGGGCTGGCGATGGCACGGGCGAGGACGGCGTTCATCAGCGGCTGGAACGAGACGAGCATTCCCATCATCACCGCCACGGCCAGGTAGAAGGCGATCGCCATCGGTCCCTCCCTCTCTCGCGGAGGGCCACCATGGCGGGTTCGCGCTCGGATGTCGAACGGTCGCTGGGCGTCGCAGGCCGGGCTCGCCTGGCCGGTCGGACCCG
>NZ_CALLYO010000298.1 GCF_937858865.1 uncultured Amaricoccus sp.
CGGCGGCGTAGAGATAGTAGTTCGAGGTCTGCACCAGGTTCTCGTCGGTGATGTCCCGCGTCCAGGCCGGGTTCTGCAGCAGCATGAAATTGTAGTGCGACTCGATCCGGACGAAGGGATCGCGCACCACGTAGACGAGCCTGGGCCGGAGGCCGTAGGCGTGGATGCGCTCCGCCGCGCCGCGCTCACCCCACTTGCTGTAGCCGGTCGAGGCCTCCATCGCGTAGCGGTGGAGGTCGGGGTCGAAGTCCCACAGATCCTCGTACCGGGCGATCTGCGCCTTGTGCTCCTGGTTCCGCGAGAAGAACTCCGGCTCCTTGATCCTCGCCGGCGCGATCGCTGGATGTTCGGCGAGATAGCTGAAGAGCGAGGTGGTGGCGCATTTCATGGCGCCGATGATCAGCGCATAGCGGTCCTGGGGAATTTCCGACACCCGACCCTGTTGCACGCGCTCGTTCCCGCACCACCATAGCTGGACGGAAGATACCCTGCCGGGGCTGGCCAGTCTATCCTGTGTCCCGGGCTCAGCACATCCGGGACGGCGGAGTGAGCCTCGAGCTGGCGCAGCCCGGCCCGTCAGGCGAGGCTCACCTTGCGGGCGTAGAAGGCCTCGGCCAGGCCCTCGGGCGCGTTGCATTCGAGGCCGCGGAGCCGCATCAGGCCGCGAAAGGTCAGATCGTCGAACCAGTGCTTGCCGGCCTGGCTCGGGAAGCACTGCAAGAGCGCCGCGATCTTGGCGTCGGCGTCGGCGGCGGTCGCCGGCACGAAGAGGTTGGGCGAGCCGAGGCCCCCGTCCCACTTCGGGATCTCGTACTCGAGGATCAGCTGGTCGCGGAAGCCCTGCCAGGCGAGCTCGGAGACCACCCGGTGGTCCTGGTGCAGATCCTGCCCATAGTGGGTCAGCACCAGGTCCGGCGCGAAGCGTTTCAGCGTCGCGAAGAAGGCCTTGATCTCGGCCCACTGCGCCGGGAAATGCCCGTCGCGGAACTCCTCGAGCAGCACCTCGGCCGCGCCGGCGCCTTCCAGGAAGCGGGCCGCGGAGGCGCGCGCCTCCTCGCCGCGCTGGCCGCCGGCGGCGAGCACCACCCAGACGATGCGCGCCTCCGGGTTCTCGCGCACCAGCCGGACGAGCGTCGCGCCGGCACCGATCTCGATGTCGTCGCTGTGCGCCCCGAGGCAGAGGATGGTGCCGAGGTCAGGCCACCTTAGGCTGAGCATAGGCCCCGCGCGCCTTCCCGACCTGCCAGGGCGTGTCGCCGCGCTGGACCATGTCGTCGAGCGCCTGCTTCTCCTTGAAGGTGTCCATCGGCATCCAGAAGCCGTCGTGCCAGTGGGCGTAGAGGCGGTTCTGCTCGACGAGCCGCGCGAAGCCCTCGACCACGAGCTCCTCGCCCTCGAAGAGATTGTCGAAGATCTGCGGGCGCAGGATGAGATAGCCGCCGTTCATCAGCGTGCCCGACTCCTGCAGGCTCATCATCCGCTCGACCTTGCCGCCCTCGCTCTCGCGCAGCTTGACGAGGTGGAAGGAATAGGGCGGCGTGACGGCGCAGAAGCCGCCGATCGCGTCCGAGGCGCGGAACTTCCGCACCATGTCGTCGAGATCGAGGTCGGTCAGGATGTCGGCGTAGTTCGCCAGGAACATCTCCTCCTTCTCCAGGTACTTGCGCACCCGGAGCAGCCGGCCGCCGATGTTGGTGGTCGCGCCGGTGTCGACGAAGGTGATTCTCCAGTCGCGGATATCCGGCTCGAGCAGATCGAGTGTCGTGCCGCCGTTCTCGAGCACGAAGTCGTTGCTCATCGCCGCGTTGTACTCGAGGAAGAAGCGCTTGATCGCCTCGCCCTTGTAGCCGAGGCAGAGGATGAAGTCCTTGTGCCCGTAGGCGGCGTAGTACGCCATCATGTGCCAGAGGATCGGCAGATTGCCCACCGGAACCAGGGGCTTCGGGATCTGGTCGGAATAGTCCCTGAGCCGGGTGCCCTGTCCCCCGCAGAATAACACTACCTTCATGTCAACAGCCCCTCAACCCGCAGCAACTGCAGCCCCTACTACCCCGGCGGCCAGTATAGAGGCTTTGGAGCGAAAATCTATGGGCCCCGGCGTCCGCGCGGCCGGTTGGGGGCGGCCCATGGCCCATGATGGTAAAAACGGCGCCTTTTCTCCGGGGTTCAGATGCGGATGCCCCTTGCGAGATCGACCGGCGGCCAGCCCTGGTCCTTCTCCGAGACGACGCTGACCGGCAGCGGCCAGGTGATGCCGAAGACCGGGTCGTCGTGGCGCACGCCGCCCTCGGCGCCGGGCGTATAGGGGTGGGAGACCGAGTAGAGGACGTGGGTCTCGTCGGCCAGCGTCTGGAAGC
>NZ_CALLYO010000299.1 GCF_937858865.1 uncultured Amaricoccus sp.
ACTAACAACAAGCTACTAAAGATAATGCTTAGTGAGTAGGTAAATGGCGAGCGGCTGGCGGTTTGCGAGTGTTGCGGGTACTGTGAGCGGCTAGGTTGTATCTGACGCATCTATAAGGCGATTAGTACTGGAAAAGCGCCAGATGCAATAAATCAAGGTGAATCGCCTTCCTGTCGCCCATTCGCCCAAGCAGCGGCATGTCGATCTCGCGTGAGCTCGCAATGAACTGTCGCGGCGAGGGGCTTCGCCGGCGTCAACCGAAGCGAGAGCTTCTTGCGGTGCGGTTGCCGCCATCTCCTGCGGGTCTTCCGCTGAAGTCGCCCCGATGGAGCGATCCGCCACGAGCGGACCCGATGCCGGTCAGGAGGCGACCCGGACGGGATCGCCGCGCAGCGGGGCGGGGGCGCCGGCCAGGTCTCTCGCGCGAACGGCGAGCGCCTGCGCCACCGCGGCGAGGACCTCGCGATCGAACCGCTCGGTGGAGAATCGCTGTGCGTTCTGGCGGCATGCCGAGGGGGTGATTCCCGCCATATTGTGCTCGAACGTCTCGACCGCGTCGCGAATCGCCTCTGCCGACTGCCGCGGGAACAGCACGCCGGTGGGATGCTCGCTGCCGAGCGGCCGGACGATGTCGCGGGCGCCGCCCTGGGCGAAGGCGATCAGCGGCGTGCCGGAGGCCTGTGCCTCCGCCAGAGCGATGCCGAAGTCCTCGCAGCCGGCGAAGACCATGGCCTTGGCGTTGCGCACGGCGTCGACATATTGCTGCCGCTCGAGATAGCCGGTGAAGGTGATGTTCGGCGCGGCGAGGGCGCGGAGCGCGGCGGACTGCTGGCCCTCGCCGACCACAAGGAGTTTGCGATCGGGCATCTCCCTGAAGGCGCGGAGCACGAGGTCCGTGCGCTTGTAGGGTGCCAGGAAGCTCGCGGCGACATAATAGTCGCCCTTCCGCGGGGTGAACGGCATCTCCTCGACGTCGACCGGCGGGTGGATCACGAGGGCGTCGCGGCCGTAGATCCGGCGGATCCTGGCCCGCACGTACTCGGAGTTGGCGGCCATCAGGTCCGGGCCGTGCGCGGTCCGGACGTCCCAGGTCCTGAGCCCGTGCAGCATGTAGCGGTAGAGCAGCCCCTTCGGCCCGAAGCCGAGGCCGGCCTGGTCGAGGTAGGTGAACTGCTCGTCCCAGGCATAGCGGGCCGGGCTGTGCACGTAGCAGACATGCGGCTGATCGGGGCGCGTGAGCACGCCGCGCGCGAAGGCCGAGGAGGAGGAGAGGACCAGGTCGTACCCGGTCACGTCGAACTGCTCGATGAAGAAGGGGCAGAGGGCGAAGAGGTGGCGGTAGTAGCGGCGGACGCCCGGCAGGCGGTTCAGCGGGGAGGTTCGGAAGATCTTGCCGGGGAAATGCCGGGCCTTCACGTCGGGATCGAGGAAATCGAAGAGCGTGAAGACGTCGGCGCCGGGG
Organism: uncultured Amaricoccus sp.; assembly: GCF_937858865.1. GTDB lineage: Bacteria > Pseudomonadota > Alphaproteobacteria > Rhodobacterales > Rhodobacteraceae > Amaricoccus. The sequence continues at coordinate 1,463 of NZ_CALLYO010000299.1, forward strand.
AACAGCCGGCAAAGCCGGGCGAGGACCCGTTCGCCGCCGCGGAAGTCCGGGCACCAGTCGTGGACGATCGCGACCCTGGCGTCCTGCAGCGCCGACAGGGCTGCGGGCTCGTCTTGTGCGGCCATGACGGTCGCCGATTGAGGCCGAGACATCCTGCTCCTCCGTGCGCTGCCCGCTGATCGGGCCGCGCAAGCATCCCAGCATCGGCAGCCCCACCGCGTTCAGGAAGCCTGCCCGGCGACGGCCGCCATCCTCCATAAGGCGGCGGACCCCCGCACCGACGGCGGACGCTCGCGCCTTCCGGCGGGGCGGGCGCTCCTTTGGGGGGCGGTCCGGCACGCCGGGGGTCGGCCTATCCTCGCCTGTCCGGGGATGGTTCGGAGCGAGGCAGGTGACGGGTTCAGATGTGGCGGGACGCGCCCGAATGCTTTCACGCTCCGGCTGCGCCACCGTGCTGTTGCTGCTCGCCGCCCTGCTGCTGGCGGCGCCGGCGGTGGCCGCGCCCGAGTACCGGCTCGGGCCCGAGGACAAGATCCGTCTGAAGGTGTTCGAGTGGCGCGCCTCGCTGGACGAGGTGTTCGGCTGGGAGGCCCTGAACGACGAATATACCGTCGGGGAGGCGGGCGAGCTCTCGCTGCCGCTCGTGGGGCCGGTCGCGGCGGCGGGCGCCACGCGCGACCAGCTCGCCGCTCTCATCGCCGACCGGCTCGCGCAACGCATGGGCCTCGGCGGGCAGCCGACGGTCGCGGTCGAGATCGTCGAGTACCGCCCGTTCTATATCGTCGGCTCGGTCGAGGAACCCGGGGCCTACCCCTATCGTCCGGGGCTGACGCTGCTGAAGGCGCTGAGCCTGGCCGGCGGGCTGAGCAGCCGCGGCGAGGGCGGCACCCGCGCGGTGATCTCCGGGCTCGGCGACATCGACGTCCTGCTGCTGCAGCGCGATGCCGCGGTGGCGCGCCTGGCTCGGCTGCGGGCGGAGCTCGCCGACGCCGGTGCCTTCGAGGCTCCGCCGGAGCTCGCGCCCCGCGCCGGCGAACCGGCCGTGGCGCGGCTGATCGAGCAGGAGCGCGCGATCTTTGCCGCCCGGCAGGACTCGCACAAGACCCATATGGCGGCGCTGGAGCAGCTCCGGACCAACCTTCAGACCGAGGTTCCGGCGCAGGCCGGGTTGCTCGATAACGTGAAGGCTCAGATCGACTCGCTGCGCGACGAGGTGGCGACGATCGGCGGCGTCGTCACCGGGCGCGAGATCCGCGAGATGGAGCGCGAGATCACCAAGCTCGAGGGCGAGCGGCTGCGCAGCGAGACGAGCCTGCTTCGAGCGCAGCAGGAGGTGAGCCGGGCCGAGATCTCCATCATCGATCTTCGGACCCAGCACGCCCAGAACCTGGCGGACGAGATCCGCGCCACCCAGGCGCAGCTCG
>NZ_CALLYO010000300.1 GCF_937858865.1 uncultured Amaricoccus sp.
AGGGGAGGGGCGTCGGGGGGCGTGAGAGCGGCGGGCGCCCTCGCGCGGACCTTCGAGCGATCGCCCTGAGGGCGGCGGTCCATCGCGTGCAGGTGCCTCCGGCGGGCGTATTTGAGGCAAGAAGATGGAGCGGGCGCCAGGAGATCGGCGATGCCGCCGTGCCTGGGGTGGCAAGGAAATGTTAACCCGACGAATCCCTTTCAGATCATAAGGTTAGTTATAGTTTCGCGCGCGAAATCCTGATTTTGCAGGGCCTCGACGCGCTCCGCCGTCACAGGTAGCCGAGCATGCGGCCGGCGACGAGGACGGAGAGCCAGATGGCGAGCGAGAGGGCACCGGCCCGGCGCTGGCGGGCGCGCGGGGCGCGGGCGAGGGCATCGCCCCAGGCGAGGGCGTGGGCGAGGCCGAGCGCGACCAGGGTGAGCTTGACCGCGAAGAGCGGCATGGCGACGTAGTCGCGGGCCTGCACGGTGAAGAGGAGGGCGCCGGTCAGGACGGCGAAGCCGGCGCCGAAGGCGGCGACCGGGCGGAGGAGGCGCAGCACGGTCTCGAGGCGGACGTCGCTGCGCCAGAGCCCGACGAGGCGCAGGTCCATGGGGACGATCGCGCCGACGAGTAGCGCGATGCCGACGAGGTGCGCGGCATTGACCGCCGGATAGGTCCAGCGGGCGCGGCGGAGGAAGGACGCGAGCTCGCTCGCCTCGATGGCGGCGGCGAGCTCCTGCACGCTCAGCTCCGGTCGGGGTAGAGGTCGTAGAGCCGGCCGGCGATGATGACCCGCTCGGCCTTCATCAGCCGCTCGTCCGGGTCGCGCGAGCGGTGGCCCTCGAGCGTCACCTCGGTGCCGAGCGCGAGGATCGCCGCGGTGAGGCCGGCGCGGTCGTTGCGGTAGGGCTGGCCGATCTCGGCCGTCCAGAGGCCGTCGGCGGCCTCCACGTCGAGCTCGCCGTGCGGGTTGCCGAGGCGGACGCCGCGGATGAGGCCGGTCAGGGTGAACTCCTCGTCCTCGGCCCAGCCCCAGCCGTGATGCGCCCGCGCCGGGACGGGGGCGAGCGCGGCGGCGGCGAGGCCGCCGAGAACCGTGCGTCGATCGGGCATGGTCACCTCCCCTGTCGCGAAAGGGCGATCATAGCAGCTGCGGCGGTCCGGCCCAAAGCATGCGGGGGCGGCGGGGCGTCATTTCCGCGTGACTCATTCCGGCGGAGCGTCGTTGCTCAGCCGCAGCAGGGCGCCGTCGTCGGCGTCGGTCAGGACCAGCACGGCGCCGTCCGGGGCGACCGCCACGTCGCGGATGCGGCCGGCGTCGGTCAGGAGCCGTTCCTCGCCGACCACCTTGTCGCCGTCGAGGCGGAGGCGGACGAGGGCGCCCGGGCTCAGCGAGCCGACGAGGAGGTCGCCCTGCCACTCGGGGAACATGGCGCCGTCGTAGAAGACCATGCCGCTCGGGGCGATGACCGGGTCCCAGTAGTAGCGCGGCTGCTCCATGCCGTCGCGGGCGGTGACGCCTTCGCCGACAGGCGAGCCGTCGTAGTTCTGGCCGTAGCTGATGATCGGCCAGCCGTAGTTCCTGCCCGGCTCGATCCGGTTGAGCTCGTCGCCGCCCTGGGGGCCGTGCTCGATCGTCCAGAGCTGGCCGGCGGCGTCGAGGGCGGCGGCCTGGACGTTGCGGTGGCCGTAGGACCAGATGGTCGGGAGGGCGCCGGTGAGGCCGGCGAAGGGATTGTCGTCGGGCGGCGTGCCGTCGGCATCGATGCGGACGATCTTGCCGTAGGTGGTCGCGAGGTCCTGGGCGAGCCGGCGCTCGCGCTCGGTGAAATGCTCGCCGGTGGTGACGAGGAGGTGGCCGGCGCCGTCGGGCACGATGCGGGAGCCGTAGTGGACGGCGGTGGGCGAGGGCGGGTCCTGGACGAAGATGTCCTCGACGCCGGTGAGCGAGGCGCCGTCCTCGGCGAGGCGGCCGCGGGCGGCCGCGGTGGCGCTGGCGCCGCCGCCGAGCGGCTTGGCGTAGCTCCAGTAGACGGTGCGGTCCTGGGCGAAGCCGGGCGAGAGGGCGATGTCGAGCAGGCCGCCCTGGCCCTCGGCGCGGACCTCGGGCAGGCCGGCGACCGGCGCGGAAATCGTGCCATCGGCCGCCACGACGCGGAGGCGGCCGGGGCGCTCGGTGACGAGATAGCCGCCGTCGGGGAGGAGGGCGATGCCCCAGGGGTGCTCGAGCGGGGCCGCGATGGTCTCGACGGTGAGCTCGATGCCGGAATCGAGGGCGGGGGCGCGGGTCTGCTCGGGGAAGGCCGGCCGGAAGGCGGGGACGTTGGGCGGGCCCTGGTCGACGGGGGAGTCCGACTGGGCGCAGGCGACGCCGGCGAGGAGGGTGGCGGCGGTGGCGAGGCCGCTGGCGGCGAGGCGGGGCATGGCAGGCTCCTTCGGCGAGGGGTCCGCGGGTCAACGGGGCCGTGCCCGCGGCGTTCCGTCACGATAGCGGACGGTGGCCGGCCGCGCGGTTCATTCCGCCGTGAGCGGTTGCAGCCGCCGCCGTGGCGGGGCGTCGTTTTTGCGCGCTGACTTTCCCGCGGCGCGGTCCTATGGTGGCGGCGATCGACACGGGTGATCGGGACGGGCGAGGATGCGGGAATGACCACGACACGCGATCTTCAGGACCGCGCGCAGCGCCATCCGGAGAAGGCGCACCGGGCCGATGCGCCCCTCCTCAGGAAGCCCGACTGGATCCGGGTGAAGGCGCCGACCTCGGAGGGGTACAGGAAGACGCGCGACATCCTGCGCGAGAACCGCCTCGTCACCGTCTGCGAGGAGGCGGGCTGCCCGAACGTCGGCGAGTGCTGGGGGCAGGGGCACGCGACGATGATGATCATGGGGGAGGTGTGCACGCGGGGGTGCACCTTCTGCAACGTGGCGACGGGGCGGCCGGATGCGCTCGACGTCTTCGAGCCGGCGCGGGTGGCGGTGGCGGTGGAGAAGCTGGGGCTGAACCATGTGGTCATCACCAGCGTCGACCGCGACGACCTGGAGGACGGCGGGGCGGAGCATATCGCGCAGACGATCCGGGCGGTCAGGCGGAAGAATCCCGGGACGACGATCGAGGTGCTGGTGCCGGATTTCCTGCGCTGCCCGCCGAG
>NZ_CALLYO010000301.1 GCF_937858865.1 uncultured Amaricoccus sp.
TGCGGGCTCCCCGAGGCCGGCGCTCCCCCCGGCCGCAGCGTATATACAACGTCTATACGAAAAAATTCCGCAACGAATCCCGTCCCTTACCGGGTGGGCACGCGCGCGCGCCGTGCGCCCCCCGGGCGCGTCACGGCTCCGGCACCCGCGGCATCGGCCGCTCGACCTGCCCCGGCGTCCCCTCGACCTCGGCCGGCGCCCGCTCCGCCGCCGCGGCGGCCTCCTCGGCCGCCCGCGCCTCGGCGGCCCGCTGCGCCTCGATCCGCCGCCAGGCGGCGACGTTGCGGTTGTGCTCCTCGAGCGTCGCCGCGAAGGCGTGCCCGCCGGTCCCGTCCGCCACGAAGTAGAGCTCCTCCCCCGCCGCCGGATGCGCCGCCGCCTCGATCGCCGCCGCCCCCGGGTTGGCGATCGGCCCCGGGGGCAGTCCGGCGCGGGCATAGGTGTTGTAGGGCGTCGCCGCCGCCAGCTCGCTGGCGCGGAGCCCGCGCCCGAGCACGCCCTCGCCCCGGGTGATGCCGTAGATCACCGTCGGGTCGGTCTGCAGCCGCATCCCCCGTTCCAGCCGGTTGACGAAGACCCGCGCCACCCGTGCCCGCTCCTCGGCGACGCCGGTCTCCTTCTCCACGATCGAGGCCAGCGTCAGCAGCTCCTCGGGCGAGGCGAGCGGCAGGTCCGGCGCCCGCCCGGCCCAGGCCGCGGCGAGGATTTCCTGCTGCCGCGCCTCCATCCGCGCGATCAGCGCATTGCGGTCCTCGCCGCGCTGGAAGTCGTAGCCCGCCGGCGCCAGCGTCCCCTCCGCCGGCACCTCCGCCACCTCGCCGGCCAGCTCGGGCCGCCCCTTGAGCAGCTCGACCACCTGCCAGCTGGTCAGCCCCTCCGGCACCACCACCTGCCGCACCAGGTTGCCGCCCCGGTTCAGGAGCTCGAGGATCTCCCGCATCGAGGCCCCGGCCGGGATGCTGTAGTCGCCGAACCGGATCCCGGCATCGAGCTCGCCATAGCGCGCCGCGATGCGGAAGATCCCGGCGTTCGAGATCGCGCCCGCCTCGGCCAGCCGGTCCGCCACCCTGCCGAGCCCCTCGCCCCGCTCCACCTGGAACTCGAGCGGCGCCTGGAGCGGCCCCCTGCCGTTCACCTGCGACTTGACCCAGGTGACCACCCCGAAGAGCAGCACCAGCGCCAGGATCAGGAGCGTCAGCGCATTCGCCGCCACGTGCCGCATCATCGCCCGGACCCCTTCGGCGGGCTCACCGCACCCGGCGCAGCACCAGCGACGCGTTCGTGCCGCCGAAGCCGAAGGAGTTCGACAGCACCACGTCGATCTTCCGCGCCACCGCCTTCCCCGGCGCGAGGTCGAGCGGCGTCTCGACCGAGGGATTCTCGAGGTTGATCGTCGGCGGCGCCACCTGGTCGCGGATCGCCAGCACCCCGAAGATCGCCTCGACCGCCCCCGCCGCCCCGAGCAGATGCCCGGTCGCCGACTTGGTCGAGGACATCGTCACCCGCCCGGCGCTCTCCCCGAGCAGCCGCGTCACCGCCCCGAGCTCGATCTCGTCGCCGAGCGGCGTCGAGGTGCCATGCGCGTTCACATAGTCGATCGCCCCCGGCCCGATCCCCGCCCCCGCCAGCGCCGCCGCCATCGCGCGGTAGCCGCCGTCCCCGTCCGGCGCCGGCGAGGTGATGTGATAGGCGTCCCCCGACAGCCCGTAGCCCACCACCTCGGCATAGATCTTCGCCCCCCGGGCACGGGCATGCCCGAGCTCCTCGAGCACCACCACGCCCGCCCCCTCGCCCATGACGAACCCGTCCCGGTCGCGGTCATAGGGCCGGCTCGCCCGCTCCGGCGTGGCGTTGAACCCGGTCGACAGCGCCTTGCACGCCGCGAACCCGGCGATCCCGAGCTCGCAGATCGCCGCCTCGGCGCCGCCCGCCACCATCACGTCGGCGTCGCCGTGCTGGATCAGCCGCATCCCGTCGCCGATCGCATGCGCGCCCGTGGAGCAGGCCGTCACCACCGAATGGTTCGGCCCCTTGAAGCCGTAGCGGATCGAGACCTGCCCCGACCCGAGGTTGATCAGGCTCCCCGGGATGAAGAAGGGCGA
>NZ_CALLYO010000302.1 GCF_937858865.1 uncultured Amaricoccus sp.
ATCCTCGCCGGGCTCGCCCAGTCGCTGGCGGCGGAGTTCGCCATCGATCCGGGCCGGGTCTTCGTCGCCGGCCTCTCGGCCGGCGGGGCGATGGCGGCGCTGCTCGCCCTGCGCTACCCGGAGGTCTTCGCCGCGATCGGCGTCCATTCCGGGGTGCCGGCCGGGGCGGCCTTCGACGTCGTCTCCGGGCTCGCCGCCATGCGGGGCGAGGCAGCGCCGCGGGCGGGCGGCGCCCCGCCGGCGGCGCGGACGATCGTCTTCCAGGGCAGCGAGGACGCGGTGGTGCGCCCGGTCAATGCCGAGCGGATCGTCGCCGGCCTCGGCGAGGGGCGCGAGCGGCAGGGCAAGGCGAGCGGGCGGCGCTACCGGCGGCGGGTCTTCGAGGGCGGCCGGGGCGAGCTCTGGCTGGTCGAGGGGCTGGGGCACGCCTGGTCGGGCGGCCGCGCGCCGGGGTCCTATACCGATCCTGCCGGGCCGGACGCCTCGGCGGAGATGGTGCGCTTCTTCCTGGCCTGAAGCGACTCCGTCAGGCGGCCGAGAGCGGCGTCGATCGGGGCCCAGTCGTCGGGCTCGAGCCGGACGGGCAGGACGAGGACCTTGGGCCGGAAGGCAGCGGGCAGGCGGGCGGCGTCCTTCTCGGTGGTGACGAGCTGGGCGCCGGCGGCACGCGCCTCGGCCTCGAGGCGGACGAGGGCGCGGGGCGCGAAGGGCTCGTGGTCGGCGAAGCCGTGCGCGGCGACGAGCTCGACGCCGAGCGAGCGCAGGGTGGCGAAGAACTTCTCCGGGCGGCCGATGCCGGCGAAGGCGAGGGCGATGAGGCCCTGCCAGGGCATGCCGGTCGGGAGGGGGGCGAGGCGCGCCCCGACCACGGGGAGCGCGATGTCCGGCCAGGCGGCGCGGAAGCGGGCGCGCTCCTCCGGGGTGCCGATGGCGAGGAGGAGGTCGGCGCGGGCGAGGCCGTCCGCCACCGGCTCGCGCAGCGGGCCGGCCGGGATGACCCGGCCGTTGCCGAAGCCCATGCCGGCGTCCACCACCACGATCGAGAGATCCTTGGCGAGGCCCGGGTTCTGCAGGCCGTCGTCCATGACGACGACGGCGGCGCCGGCCGCCTCGGCGGCGCGGGCGGCGGCGGCGCGGTCGCGGGCGATCCAGGTCGGGGCGAAGGCGGCGAGCAGCAGCGGCTCGTCGCCGACCTCGGCCGCGGTGTGGCGGCGCTCCTCGACCCGGACCGGGCCCTCGAGGCTGCCGCCGTGGCCGCGCGAGACGACGTGCGCGGCGACGCCGCGGGCGGCGAGCCGCTCGACGAGGGCGATGACGGTCGGGGTCTTGCCGGCGCCGCCGGCGGTCAGGTTGCCGACGCAGACGACCGGGACGCGCAGGCGCACCCCCCTGCCCCGCGCCAGCCGCCGGCGGGTGACGAAGGTCCAGACCCAGGCGAGGGGCGCCAGCAGCCGCGCGAGGAGCCCCGGCCGGGCGGGCGGGTTGGCCCAGAAGGCCGGCGCCCGCATCGCTCAGGGCTTGCGGTCGAGCAGCGTGCCGATCGCGTCGAGCACGGCGTCGGTCACCTCGGCGCCCTCGCTGCAGGCGGCCCAGCCGGCGGCGGCCATCTCGGCGGCGCGGTCGGGGGCGATCGTCGCCACCAGCGCCTCGGCAAGCTCGCCCTCCGAGCGCACCAGCACCGCGGCGCCGGCGTCGGAGAGCCGCCGGTAGCCGTCGACGAAGTTCCGCACGTGCGGGCCGAACAGGATGGCGCTGCCGAGGAGCGCCGGCTCGAACGGATTGTGGCCGCCGATCTCGATCAGGCTGCCGCCGACGAAGCTGACCGAGGCGATGCGGTACCAGAGGCCCATCTCGCCGAGCGTGTCGGCGAGATAGACGTCGATGTCTGGCCCGATCGGCTCGCCCTTCGAGCGCTGGGCGACGGCGAGGCCGCGGCCGCGCATCATCTCGGCCAGCGCATCGCCGCGGGCCGGGTGGCGCGGCGCGAGGATGAGCGCCAGCATCGGCAGCGCGCGCCGGGCGCGGGCGTGGGCGGCGAGCACCATCTCGTCCTCGCCGGGGTGGGTCGAGGCGGCGAGCCAGACCGGGCGGCCGCTCAGCGCGCGGGCGAAGCGCACCCGCTCGGCCTCGTCGTAGGGCAAGGGCGCGGCCCCCTCCTTGAGCGTGCCCTCGACCGAGAGCCGCTCCGGGTCGGCGCCGAGCGCGGTCAGCTGCTCGCCGGCCAGCGCGTCCTGGGCGAGGATGCGGTCGAAGCGGCCGAGGAGCGCCGCCGCGAGCCGCGGCATCATCCGCCAGCGGCGGAAGCTCCGCGCCGAGATGCGCGCGTTGATGAGCAGCATCGGGATGCCGCGCCCGTGCGTCTCGGTCAGCATGGCCGGCCAGAGCTCGCTCTCGGTCCAGACCGCCAGGTCGGGGCGCCAGTGGTCGAGGAAGCGCCTGACCCAGGGCAGCACGTCCATCGGCACATACTGGTGCAGGCAGGTCTCCGGCAGCCGGTCGGCGAGCAGCTGCGCCGAGGTCACCGTGCCGGTGGTGACGAGGCAGCGCAGCGCCGGGCGCGCCTGGGCGAGCCGGCGCAGCAGCTCGAGCAGCGAGGCCGCCTCGCCGACGCTCGCGGCGTGGAACCAGACGAGCTGGCCCTCGGGCCTGGGCTGGCTCGCCTCGCCCATGCGTTCGCCGAGGCGGGCGCCCTCCTCCTTGCCCTCGGCGAGGCGGCGGCGCAGGAAGCGCTCGGCGATCCCCGCCGCCCGCCGCGAGCCGGCGAGATAGAGCCGCAGCAGGAAGGGGCGCGCCCCCGCGCTGCGGGGGGGGTCGCGCCGCGGGCGCGCGGGCGCCGGGACCGTCGGGTCGGATGCGTCGATCTGCATCTGGTTCATGCTGCGGACCGGGTGGGCCTAGCCGAGCTTCGCGGTCGGGCCGGTCGGGCGCTCCTCGTCCTGCAGCCGGTGCAGGTGGGCGATGAAGTAGCGCATGTGGGCATTGTCCACCGTCGCCTGCGCCCTGGCCTTCCAGGCGACATAGGCGGTGGCGTAGTTCGGGAAGATGCCGACGATGTCGATCTTGTCGACGTCGCGGAACTCGTTGCTCTGGGGATCGACCAGCTCGCCGCCGAACACGAGATGCAGGTACTGGGACATGGGATTCCGATCACGAGGAGCGTCGGGCTGCTGATCGGTGCGAGAGTACATGTTGCAGCGCAGAAATCAACGCACCGCCGGCCCCTGCGGCGGATGGCCGCCGGCCGGCGCCTCCGCTGCGGCGCCTCCGTCTCTCCCACGCCTGGCAAGATCGGCTCCTGGGGCTATGGCCCCGCCGAGGGGCCGCAATAGTCGAACTATAGCCGATGGCGGCGGCGGACGCCACGGGGGTCCCGGGTCAGGTGCGCTCGAGGATCTCGGCGTGCAGCGCCGGCCCGGCGGCGATCAGGCCGGCGACGAGCGGCCGCGGGCGGTTGTAGGCGAGGGTGGCGCCGCCGCGCTCGGTGACGCGGGCGCCGGCCTCGCGCGCGATGAGATCGCCGGCCGCCACGTCCCATTCCCAGGTGTCGCGGAACGTCAGCGTCGCGTCCGCCTCGCCGCCGGCGACGAGGCAGAGCCGGTAGGCGATCGAGGTGCGGAAGTGGCGCTCGACCGCGGGCGCGCGCCCGCGCCAGAGCGCCGGGGCGAGCTGGCTC
>NZ_CALLYO010000303.1 GCF_937858865.1 uncultured Amaricoccus sp.
TCGGTCATCAGCGCCTCGCCCGGCCCGTTCACCACGCAGCCGATGATCGAGAGCGACATCGGCGTCTTCACGTGCTCGAGCCTCTTCTCGAGGATCTCCACCGTCTTGATGACGTCGAACCCCTGCCGGGCGCAGGACGGGCAGGAGATGATGTTGACCCCGCGGTGGCGGAGGCCGAGGGCCTTCAGGATCTCGAAGCCGACACGGACCTCCTCGACCGGATCGGCCGAGAGGCTGACGCGCAGCGTGTCGCCGATCCCCATCCAGAGCAGGCTGCCGAGCCCGATCGCCGACTTCACCGTGCCGGTCGTCAGGCCGCCGGCCTCGGTGATGCCAAGGTGGATCGGCGCGTCGGTCGCCTCGGCGAGCCCCTGGTAGGCGGCGGCGGCGAGGAAGACGTCCGAGGCCTTCACGCTGATCTTGAACTCGTGGAAGTCGTTGTCCTCGAGCACGCGGATATGGTCGAGCCCCGACTCGATCATCGCCTCCGGGCAGGGCTCGCCGTACTTCTCGAGCAGGTGCTTCTCGAGGCTGCCCGCGTTCACGCCGATCCGCATCGAGCAGCCGTGGTCCTTCGCCGCGCGGATCACCTCGCACACCCGTTCCTTCGCGCCGATGTTGCCCGGGTTGATCCTGAGGCAGGCGGCGCCCGCCTCCGCCGACTCGATGGCGCGGCGGTAGTGGAAGTGGATGTCGGCGACGATCGGCACCGGGCTCTCGCGCACGATCTCGCGCAGCGCCCGGCTCGAGGCCTCGTCCGGCACCGACACCCGCACGATGTCGGCGCCCGCCTCCGCCGCCGCCTGGACCTGGGCGATCGTGCCCTTCACGTCGGTCGTCAGCGTGTTGGTCATCGTCTGCACGCTGATCGGCGCGCCGCCGCCCACCGCCACCGGCCCGACGTGGATCTGGCGCGACCGGCGCCGGTCGATGTTGCGCCAGGGGCGGATGGGATTGTGGCTCATGCGACGCGGGTCCGGAAATGCTCGGTCCCGGACCATAGGCGAGACGCGCCGGATTGTCACGCCGGGCCGGATGACATGTCGATGACAGGCCCGGCGGGCCCGCCGCTACTGGATGGCGACGGCGGGCTCGATGCCGGCGGGCGGGGTCGGGAAGACCTGCGAGATCACCTCGGGGACGTCGGAGACCTGGTCGTAGCGGTCGACGATCGCCTGCGGCTCGAGAACGACGTCGCGGGTCGCCCGCGTGCCGCTGCCGAGCGGGCCGCGCAGGCTGTCGCCGACGCGCACGTAGACCGAGCCGGAATTCCCCGCCCAGATCAGCGGCTTCTCGATGCCCTCGGGCGGCGAATAGGTCTGGCCCTTCTCGAGGATCGTCTCGAAGATGACCGTGCCGTTCTCCTGGTAGACGCGGATCCAGGCCGCGCGCTCGGCGACCACGACGAGCGGCAGTTTCGCCGCGCTGGCGGCGGCGGTGGTGGGCAGCAGCGGCCCCTGCATCGGCGCCGCGCCGGCGGCGACGGTGAGCGCCGCGGGGATCTCGCTGGCCGAGGCCGGCGCGGCCGTCGCCGTCCCGGCGGGCCGGGCGAGCAGGCCGGTGCGGTCGGGGTCGAGCGCGGCGATCGGGCCGTCGCGCGGCACGAGGATCGGCACCTCGGCCTCCTGCTGGCGGTAGAGATCGGCCAGCGCCGTCGCGGCGACCGGGCTCGCGAGCTCGGTCAGCGCCGGCTCGTCGAGCGGCATCGCCTCGGGCGGATCGAGCGGCTGCATCTCGGCGACGGCGAGCGGCAGCTCCTCGACCGGCGCGAAGCGCACCCGCTGGATGCTCTGCAGCACGTTCCACCCGCCGTAGCCGAGCCCGGCGAGCAGCGCCACCAGCACCAGCACCGACCCGATGGCCGGCAGAGATATCTCGGGCATGCCGCGCGATTCGAGCCGCGCCAGCGGGAAGTCGGGCCGGAAGCCGCCCGGCGCCGCCTGCGCCGCGCGCTTGCCCCCGCCCGTGGCGCGTGCCGCCGCGCCGCCCTGCGCGCCGGCGAACCCGCTCTCCTGGCAGAAGCGCCGGTAGACCTCGTCGGGATCGAGCTGCAGGTAGCGCGCATAGGAGCGCACGTAGCCGGCGATGAAGCTCGGGTTGGGAAAGACCTCCGGCTTGGCGTCCTCGATCGCGGCGATATAGGCCGCCTTGATCCGCAGATCGCGCTGGATGTCGAGAAGCGTCTTGCCCAGGGTGGCGCGCTCGCCACGCAGCTCGTCACCGAGGGCATACTCGTAGGGACCGAAGTCCCTCTCCCCAGGATTGTGCACCGTCGTACCCATGGATCCGCCTGGAGACCCCTAAACCCTACTGCTGCCCGCGCCCCTCCGCCGGCGAATCAGACCCGGCGGACCGTTTTATTTTATTCCATCCTATCATCATTTCAGCGGCTTGGGCAGGAGCGGTTGTTTCAGATGACGCAAAAGTCTCGGGTTTGGTTGCCGAAACGCCGCACACCGGCCCCGCCGCCTCAGTAGATGTAGCGGATCTGGTCGCTCCAGTAGCGCTCCATGCGGCGCAGGCTGGCGTTGATGTCCTCGATGCGCATGTTGCCGAGGACCTCGCGGCTCAGGATTCCGCTCGCGTGGCGCTGGAAGAGCTGGGCGATGACGGTGCGGATCCCCCGCCCCTTCTCGGTCAGCCGCACCCGCACCGCCCGGCGGTCCACGTCGCACTTCTGGTGGTGCATGTAGCCGCACTCGACGAGCTTCTTGAGGTTGTAGGAGACGTTCGACCCCTGGTAGTAGCCGCGCGTCTTCAGCTCGCCCGCCGTCACCTCGTTGTCGCCGATGTTGAAGATCAGCAGCGCCTGCACCGAGTTGATGTCGATGATGCCGAGGCGCTCGAATTCGTCCTTCACCACGTCGAGCAGCAGCCGGTGCAGCCGTTCCACCATCGAGAGGGTCTCGAGGTAGGCGCCGAGGAAGTCCTCCCGCGCGGAGGGTTCCGGCAACGCTGCAACCTTTGCGTGCATACTCATCGTGTCACTCCGCAAACTGGACAATGCGCGGAGCGTCCAGCAGAATCATATACAACTCGTTAAGCCGCGGAGGCCCCGAATCCGCTCAGCCGATGCGGTGGAAGGCGCGGATCCCGCTGATTATCTCCGCATAGCGGGCGGGTCCCTCGGCGCTGCCGCCGACCCACCGGTAGAGGTCGTGGTCGTTCTCCGACAGGAGCAGGTCGAAGGCGTCGAGGAGCTCGGGCGAGAGGCCGGCGAGCCGCTCGTCGGCGAAGCGGCCGAGGATCAGGTCCATCTCGCAGATGCCGCGGTGCCAGCTCCGCAGCCGGAGCCGGCGCAGCCGATTCTCCGTCGTCTCCACCCTGTCGTCGCCCGCCATCCTCGCCCCCTTGCCCGGCCACGGCCCCGGGCCTAAGACACGCGCGGCCCCTGCCAGCCGGAGCGCCCGATGCCCTTCCTCTCCGATGCCCTCGCCCGCATCAAGCCCTCGCCGACCATCGCCGTCACCGCCCGCGCCCTCGAGCTCAAGGCCGAGGGCCGCGACATCATCTCGCTCTCGGCCGGCGAGCCCGACTTCGACACCCCCGCCCACATCCGCGAGGCGGCGAAGGCGGCGATCGATGCCGGGCGCACGCGCTACACGGCGCCCGAGGGCATCCCGGAGCTGCGCCGCGCCATCTCGGCCAAGTTCGCCCGCGAGAACCGCCTCGACTATGCGCCCGACCAGATCGTCGTCTCGACCGGCGGCAAGCAGGTGCTCTTCAACGCGCTCCTCGCCACGGTCAACCCGGGCGACGAGGTCATCGTCCCCGCCCCCTACTGGGTCAGCTATCCCGACATGGTGGCGCTGGCCGGCGGCACGCCGGTCGTCGTCGCGGGGGCGCTCGAGCGCGGCTTCAAGATCTGCCCCGAGGCGCTCGAGGCGGCGATCACCCCGCGCACCAAGTGGCTGATCTTCAACTCGCCCTCGAACCCGACCGGGGCGGGCTATTCGCGCGAGGAGCTCCGCGCGCTGACCGACGTGCTCCTCCGCCACCCGCAGGTCTGGGTGATGACGGACGACATGTACGAGCATATCGCCTATCCACCCTTCGTCTTCTGCACCCCGGCCGAGGTCGAGCCGCGCCTCTACGAGCGCACCCTCACCGTCAACGGCGTCTCCAAGGCCTATGCGATGACCGGCTGGCGCATCGGCTATGCCGGCGGGCCGAAGCCGCTCGTCCGCGCCATGACCGCGATCCAGAGCCAGTCGACCTCCAACGCCTGCTCGGTCAGCCAGTGGGCGGCGGTGGCGGCGCTCGAGGGCCCGCAGGATTATGTCGCCGAGGCGGCGCGCGCCTTCCGCCGCCGGCGCGACCTGGTGGTCGGGATGCTGAACGACTGCCCGGGGGTGAGCTGCCCGGTGCCGGAGGGCGCCTTCTACGTCTATCCCTCGATCCGCGAGCTGATCGGCCGCGCGACGCCGGCGGGCGTCCGCATCGCCGACGACGAGGCCTTCGCGAGCGAGCTTCTCGCCGCGGAGGGGGTGGCCGTCGTCTTCGGGGCGGCCTTCGGGCTCGGCCCCAACTTCCGCATCAGCTACGCCGCCGCCGACGAGGTGCTGGCGGAGGCCTGCCGCCGCATCCGCCGCTTCTGCGAAAGCCTGGCCTGAGACCGGCCGCGCGGGGCCGGTGGGCACGCGTGCCCACCGGCCCTGATCGTTGTTTTCATTGGAAAACCTCGTTCGCCGTCAACCGGATGGCAACCATCGTTGACGAAAGCTGAACGCCGTGGCCCCGGCACTCACGCGGCAACCGGGGGCGCCGCAGCGGCGCCCCCGGGGCTTCGCTTCCCGTCTCCGCCGGTGCTCCGGCGGGCGCGCCTCAGTTCGCGGGCGCCGTCGTGCCGTCCGCCGGCGCGGTCCCCTCGGCCGGCGCCGCAGGCTCGGGCGCGGCGGGCTCGGGCGTCGCGGGCTCGGCAGGTGCCATCGTGCCGCCGGCGGGCTCGGCCGGTTCGGCGGGTTCGGGGGCCGCCGGCGCCGTGGTGGCTGGCTGCTCGGTCGTCGACGGTGCGGTCGCCGGTTCCGTGGGCGCGGTTTCCGGGCCGGGCCGCATGAAGAAGTAGATCGCAAGGACCACCACGATCGCTGCGATGATCCAGTACCAGGTCCGCTGCATCTTCGTCTCCAGGCCGATCGCCGGACGTGTCGCCGGCGCCTGAGGACATGCCCATACACGCCGCGCGATGCAAGAGCCAACCCCGGCGAGAGGCCGCAAATGGCGGGAAACGGCCGGAAATCCGCCGGAATTTGCGCCCCGCGCGGCGGTGGCGCATCTTCACCTTGACCCCGATCCGTATTACATTATCGGACTTGCCGGGGCCGCTGCTCCGGTTTTTTGTCCCGCCAACGATCAGAAGGATGGCATCACCCTGGCCCGCAGACCGCACAACGCGCCCCCGACGCGCGATACCGGACCCCGCGTCAACGAGCGCATCCGCGCTCCCGAAATCCGCCTCATCGGCGCCGAGGGCGAGAACATCGGCCTCATCTCGCCCGAGAAGGCAATGGTCCTCGCCGAAGCCGCCGGCCTCGACCTCGTCGAAATCTCGCCGAACGCCACGCCGCCCGTCGCCAAGATCATGGACTTCGGCAAGTACAAGTACGAGACGCAGAAGAAGGAATCCGAGGCGCGGAAGAAGCAGAAGATCATCGAGATCAAGGAGATCAAGTTCCGCCCGAACACCGACTCCCACGACTACGACGTGAAGATGCGGTCGGTGACGAAGTTCCTCGAGGGCGGCGACAAGGTCAAGGTAACGCTCCGCTTCCGCGGCCGCGAGATGGCCCACGCCGACCTCGGGCGCAAGCTGCTCGAGCGGGTGGCCGAGGATGTGACCGAACTCGGCAAGGTCGAGGCGATGCCCCGCCTCGAGGGCCGGCAGATGGTCATGATGATCAACCCGGTGAAGCACTGACCACTCCGGACGCGGTCCGTCCGGCGCCCGGCGCCGGGACGGCCCGCGTCGGAGGCCGCGTCGGAGACCGCGTCGAAGGGCCGCGGCGGGGGCCCGCGGCGGAGATGTGACCGCATGGCCCGCCGCAGCAAGGCGCTGAGCTTCCTGACCTGGCTCCCGCAGGGCGCCCTGATCGGGCTGGCGCGCGCCCTGCCCTACCGGGCGCGCCTCGCCTTCGCCTCCGGCTTCGCCCGCACCCTCGTCGCCCTCGTCCCCGACCTGCGCCGCCGGGTCGAGGGCAACCTCCGCCTCGTCTTTCCCGAAATGCCCGCCGCCGAGCGCCGCCGCATCCGCGCGGCGATGGCCGACAGCTTCGGCCGCACCATGATCGAGGTGATGACCCGGCGCGCCTTCCAGGCCCGCCACGCCTGGACCGGCCCGGTCGGCCCCGGCTGGGACGCGCTCCGCGCCGCCCGCGCCGAGGGCAAGGGCGCCCTTCTCGTCTCCGGCCACTTCGGCCAGTGGGAGGCGGTGCGCGCCGCGCTGCTCGCCGAGGGCATCGAATCCGGCGCGATGATCCGCCCGGTGAAGAACCCCTTCCTGAACGCCGACTATCTCGCCAACGTCGAGGCCGGCGGGAAGCCCGTCATCGGCCGCGACGGCGCCGGCCTGCGCGAGCTCGTCCGCCACCTGAAGGGCGGCGGCGTCATGGCCGTCCTGCTCGACCAGTACACCAAGCGCGGCGCGCCGGTCGACTTCCTCGGCCACCCGGCGCCGAGCGGCACCGCCATCGCCGAGCTCGCGCTCAAGTACCGCCTGCCGATGATCCCGGTCTACGGCACCCGCCAGCCGGACGGCCTCTCGGTCGCCGTCGAGTTCGAGGCCCCGATCCCGCCCGGGACCGCCCTGGAGATGACCCAGGCCGCCGCCGACAGCCTCGCCGCCCGGGTGCGCGCGACCCCGGGCCAGTACTACTGGCTGCACCGCCGCTGGGTGAAATCCTTCGACGCCGGGACCGGCTCGAGCCCGTAGAGTGTGAACGGACGGTTAAGGCTGAAAAAAACTTTCAGCAATATCAATTGTTTGCTTATAGTTTCGCGCGCGAAATCCTGTTCTCGGGCCGGCTCCCGCGGCGGCGGCCGATGGTCTGGTCATCCCGGCCGCCCGCGCTATAACAGCCCGACGACCCGTCACCTCTCACCCCCGGACCATCGCCATGCCCGAGGCCGCCACCGCCACGCCGACGCGGCTCCTGCCGCATTTCGCCGAATTCGTGACGCTGATGGCGGCGCTGATGGGGCTGACCGCGCTCTCGATCGACGTCATGCTGCCCGCCCTGCCGCAGATGCGCGAGGAATTCGCCCTGCTCGACGCGAACCGCCAGCAGCTCGTCATCACCAGCTACCTGTTCGGCTTCGCCCTCGGCCAGTTCTTCCACGGCCCGCTGAGCGACCGCCTGGGGCGGAAGCCCGTCCTGCTCGCCGGCCTCGCCGTCTATGCGCTCGCCTCCGTGGCCTGCTTCGTCGCCGCGCGCTTCGAGGGGCTCCTCTTCGCCCGCGCCCTGCAGGGCCTCGCCGCGGCCGCGCCGCGGATCGTGGCGGTCGCGGTGGTGCGCGACGCCTTCGGCGGGCGGCGGATGGCCGAGGTCATGTCCTTCGTGATGATGGTCTTCATCCTGGTCCCGGTCGTCGCCCCGACCATCGGCACCGCCTTCCTCGCCTTCGGCAGCTGGCACCTGATCTTCGCCTTCCTCGGCGCCTTCGCGATCGCCGTCCTGGCCTGGTCGGCGCTGCGCCTGCCCGAGACCCACCCGGCCGCGCTCCGCGAGCCGCTCAGCCTCGGCTGGGTCGCCCGCGCCTTCCGCGAGGCGGCGACCACGCCGCAGACCGGCGGCTACACGCTGGCCGCCGGGGTCATCCTCGGCGCGCTCATGGCCTACATCACCTCCGCCCAGCAGGTCTTCGTCGAGGCCTACGACTCAGGCCGCTGGTTCCCGATCCTCTTCGGCTGCGTCGCCGCCACCCTCGCGCTCGCCGCCTTCGTCAACAGCCACTTCGTCATGCGCCTCGGCATGCGGCGGGTGTCGCATGCCGCCACGCTCGCCTTCTGCGCCGTCGCGATCCTGCACCTCGGGCTCGACCTCGCCACCGGCCGGCCGCCGCTCGCGGTCTTCGTCGGCCTGCTGGCGGCGATGCTCTTCTGCTTCGGCCTCATCATGCCGAACTTCAACGCCATCGCCATGGAGCCGATGGGGCGCATCGCCGGCACCGCCTCCTCCTTCTTCGGCGCGGTGACCACCTTCCTCAGCGCCGGCCTCGGCCTCTGGATCGGCCTGCGCTACGACGGCAGCGTCACGCCGCTGCTCGCCGGCTTCGTCTTCTGCGGCGTCGGCAGCCTCGCCATCGTCCTCGTCACCGAGAAGGGGCGCCTGTTCCGCGCCAGCCACTGACCGGGCTCAGAGCCACCCGCCGTCGACGACCGAGCACTGCCCGGTGATGCCGCCCGATTCCTCGGAGATCAGGAAGAGCGCCACCCGCGCGATGTCGATCGGCATCAGCCGCCGCTTCAGCGCCTGGCGGTCCTCACGCATCGCGTCCGCCTCCGGGGTCAGCCAGAGCGTGAGCTGCCGCTCGGTCATGATCCAGCCGGGCGCCAGCGCGTTCACCCGGACGTTGTGCGGCCCGTAGTCGCGCGCGAGCGAGCGGGTGAAGCCGATGACCGCCGACTTCGACGCGGCATAGACCGGCATGCCGCCGATCCCCACCATCGGCACGATCGAGCTGAAGTTGACGATCGACCCGCCGCCCGCCGCGATCATGTCGGGCATGACCGCCTGCGCGGCGAAGAACTGGTGCTTGAAGTTCACCGCGATCCGCTCGTCGAAATAGTCCGGGCTGACCTCGAGCAGGTCGTGGCGCTCGTCGTTGGCGGCGTTGTTGAGGAGGCCGGTGATCGGCCCGAACGCGGCCCGCAGCCGCTCGACCGCCGCCTTGAGCCGGTCGGTCTCGCGCAGGTCGCAGGCCTCGAAGCGCACCCCGTCCCCGAGCCGGTCGGCGAGCGCGCGCCCGGCCGTCTCGTCGATGTCGAGGAAGCCGACTCGCGCCCCCTGGGCGGCGAAGCTCTCGACGAGGGTCGCGCCGATGCCCGACGCGCCGCCGGTGATGAGGACGACCTTGTGCCTGAGGTCGGGATAGATGGCAGCCATGCGTTCGGTCCCCCGTTGTGCGCGCGATCGGCCGCAACGATTGCCTGCCCGCCGTCCGGCATCAAGGCCCGCCGTTCCGGCGCGCGCAGGGCCGGGCACCGGGGCGGCGCAGGCCGGCGTCAGCGGCGGCGCTTGCGGCGGAGGTCGAGCTCGCTCACCAGGACGCCCGCGACGATCAGGGCGCCGCCGAGGAAGGCGAGGGCGGGCAGGCGCTCGCCGGCGAGGCGGCCGACGATGCCGGCCCAGACCGGCTCGCCGGCGTAGATGAGGGTGGCGCGGGTGGGGCTGAGCGTGCGCTGGGCCCAGTTCATCGCGAGCTGGATCAGCGCGCTGGCGAGGCCGAGCGTGGCGACGAGGGCGAGGAGCGGCCAGGAGACGGCGGGGATCCCCTCGCCGGCGAGCGGCATGGCGGCGAAGGCGAGGAGCGCGGCGGTGGCGAGCTGCACGACGGTGACCCGGGCGGCGTCGACGGTGCCGGCGAAGCGGCCGATGAGGATGATCTCGCCGGCGATCGCCACGGTGCCGGCGAGGGTCAGGATCTCGCCGCGGCCGAAGCCGAGGCCGCCGGCGCCGGGGCCGGCGACGAGGAGGAGGCCGGCGAAGGCGAGGACGATGCCGATCCAGCTCGCGAGCCGCGGCCGGCGGCCGAGGGCGGCCCATTGCAGCAGGGGGACGAGCGGGACGTAGAGCGCGGTGATGAAGGCCGACTGGCTCGAGGTGATCGTCGCGAGGCCGGCGGTCTGCAGCGCGTAGCCGCCGAAGATCGAGGTGCCGATCGCGGCGCCTGCGGCGAGCTCGGCGCGGGTGAGGCCGCGCAGGACCGGGAGGGCGAGGAGGGCGGCGGCGAGGGCGGCGACGGCAAAGCGGCTGCCGACGAAGAAGAGCGGGCCGCTGAAGCCGAGGCCGACCTTCACGGCGAGGAAGGTGGCACCCCAGACCATGGTGACGAGGATGAGGACGAGCTCCGGCGCCGCGCGCCGCCAGGCCGGGAGCCGCTCGCCGGCCGCCACCTGCGTCATGGTGCGCTAGCCTCCCGGGCCGACCGGGACGATCTCCGCCCCCTCGACTCCGGCGACGCGGGCGAGCTGGCGGAGGCGCGACTGGACGGCGTCGCTGTCTGGGACGTGGGCGGTGCTCAGCATCTCGAGCCGCACGGCGTTGGTGGCGATGCGGATCCGGGCCGAGTCGAGGATCTCGGGCACGCTGGCCGAGAAGCGGTGGCCGAGCAGGAGCACCCGGCCGAGGATCTCGGCGCGGCGGAGCTGGCTCGGGCCGAGGAGGTCCCTGGTGATCGTCCGGACGGTCTCGTCGACGCTGCCGCCGTAGCGGGCCATGACCGCCACGGCGAGGAAGGCGCGCTCCGGGTGCGAGATGCCGATGAAGGGGAACTGCAGCAGCCGGCCGAAGCTCTCCATCGCGCGGACCTTCTCGTGGTCGCGCCAGGCGAGGTCGGTGAGGGCGCAGGCGGAGAGGCGCAGCCGGCGGTCGTTCTGGGTCTCGCCGGGGAAGAGGTCGTCGGTCCAGCGGGCGAGCGCGGCGCTGAACTCCGGCACCCGCGCCGAGGGGAGGCCGATCGCCTGGGCGCCCTCGAGCAGCGGGTCGCGGTATCGCTCCTCGGCATCGAGCCGGGCGTAGAGCCAGCCCTCGCGCAGGCCGAGCATGGAGAAGACCACCCGCTCGGGCTCGAGCTTCTTCAGCACGCGGTGCATGACGAGGGCGGCGGCCGGCAGGGTGGCGGCGCGGCGGGCCGGCACGTCGGGCAGGGCCGCGACCTCGTCCGCGCCCATGCGCGAGACGCGCCTGGCGAGGGCGCGCAGGTCGGCGGCGGCGACCTCGTAGCCCTGCACGACGCTGATCGGGGCGCGGTTCATGGCGATGTGCACCCGGGCCAGCGCGCGCCAGCCGCCGCCGATGGCGTAGAAGACCGGCTCGGTCAGCAGCGGCGGCAGCGAGGCGTCGAGGATCTCGTCGATCCGCTTCCTGGCCGGGTCGAAGCCCTGCTGCAGCAGGGAGAGGACCGGCAGGGCGCCGAGCGGCATGCTGGCGGTGCGCTCGCCGACGCGGTCGCCGAGCACCTCGGCCACCTCGAGGCTGCCGCCGCCCATGTCGCCGGTCAGGCCCTTGGGCTGGAAGAAGCCGGAGACGACGCCGAGCGCGGCGTAGCTCGCCTCCTCGGTGCCGGAGAGGACGCGGACGCTGAGGCCGGTCGCGGCGCGGATCGCCGCGACGAAGCCGGGGCCGTTCGTCGCCCGGCGGGTGGCCTCGGTGGCGAGGACGTGCAGGCGCTTCACCCGCATCGCCCGGGCGATCGCCTCGAAGCGGCCGATGGCGTCGAGGGCCTTCTCCATCGCCGCCTCCGAGAGGCGGCCGGTCTCGGCGAGCCCCTCGCCGAGGGCGCAGAAGGACTTCTCGTTGAAGCGGGGAAAGGGCGCCCGGCTCAGGTCGTCGTAGACGACGAGGCGGATCGAGTTCGAGCCGATGTCGATGACGCCGAAGTGCCGCTGCCGGCGCGAGAGCACCCGCCGGGTGTCGATCTCGATGACGCGGGGCTCGCTCGGCCGCGCCCGCCCGGGCATCCTCGCCATGCTCGCCTCCCTGCGTCGCCTCCGCGGCGGCAATGGTGGCGCGCGGCGGCGGCGGGGTCCAGCCCCGACCGCGCCGGGCGTCCCGCACCGTCGTGCACGCACGACACCATTCAAGCGACTGGAATTGCGTGGGCATGCCGTGGCGTTTACCGCACTGCAACGACGGCTGACGGGCGGCATGTCGTCTGCAGGCGGGCGGGAAGGAGGGGGCCTTCTGCCCCCTCTTGGCCTTCGGCCAATTCACCCCCGAGGATATTTGCGGACCGAAGATGCCGGGCGATCGGGCGCGGCGCGGCGGCCGGGCCTCAGCCGCGCTTCAGGGTGGCGAGGCGGACGAAGAGGCGCTCGACGAGGGCCTGGCCGGGGACGGGGCGGGAGGAGCGCAGCAGGAGCTCGGTCTCCATGATCTGGGCGAGGCCCTGCTCGAGCGCGGCCGGGCCGAGGGCGCGGGCCTGCGCGGCCATGCGGGCGCGCTTCGGGCCGAAGACCGGCGGGCGGGCGCGGGCGAGCGCGGCGTCGGGGCCCTCGGGCGCGCAGGCGGCGGCGTAGAGGGTGCGGAAGTGGCGGCCGGCGGCGATGGTGAGGCCGGTCGGGCTGCCGCCGCGGGCGGCGAGCGCGGCGAAGGCGGCGGCGAGGCGGCCGGCGGCGCCGTCGGCGGCGAGCATCAGGACCTCGTCCATGTCCTCGGTGGTGGGCGGGGCGCAGGCGGCGATGTCCTCGGTCGAGAGGGGCGCGGGGTCGCCGAGCTTGTAGAGGGCGAGCTTCTCGACGAGCTGGGCGAAGTCGCCCGGGTCGAGGGCACGGGCGAGCGCCTCGATGTCGCCCATCGCCTCGCGGCCGGGGCGGGCGAGGCCGGCCGCGGCCAGCGCCGCCTCGATCTCGTCGCGGCCGGGCGGGTCGTCGTAGATGCCGATGGCGACGGCGGTCCTCGCCGCCTCGAAGCCCTTGCGCAGGCTCGATCCGGCGCCGAGGCCGCCGGCGGTGACGAGGATGCGCGCGTCCCCGTCGCGCCAGTCGGCGAGGGCGGCGAGGATGGCCGGGCCGGCCGCGTCGGTCGCCTCCTCGACGAGGACCGCGCGCGGCCCGGCGAAGAAGCCCGTCGCCTTCACCGCGTCGGCGAGCGCCGCCGGGTCGCGGCGGAGGTCGGCGGCGGGGATGCGGGTCAGCCGCATCTCGGCCGCGGCGTCGGGCCCGAGCAGCGCCTCGACCAGCGCCGCGCGCTTCAGCGCCACCCGCATGGCGTCGGCGCCGAAGAGGAGGATGCCCGCCGCCGCCGGGTCCGGGCGGGCGAGGAAGCGCGCCGCGTCGCGGGCGGCAAGCTTCATGTCCAGGAGGCGGCCGAAAGCGCCAGCCGCTGCAGGATCTCGTCGGCCAGCGTGATCGCCAGCCGGCGCTCGGCGTCGTCGAGCGCCGCCCGGGCGGCGAAGGCCGAGGCGCCGGGCGACTCGGGCGCGCTGTAGCCGGTGATCGAGCGGGCCACGCCGCTCGCCACCGGCGGGCCGCCGGCGATCGGCGTCAGCCGGTAGCTCGCCCGGCCCACCACGTCGAAGCGGGTGGTGACGTTCTGCTGCGTCAGCGCCACGCCGGTGCGGGTGAGCTCGAGGTCGACGTCGAGCCGGTGGGTGGGCGCGGCCGCCGGCCCGAGCTGCCCGGTCAGCCGCTCGCGGAGCGCGAAGCCCGGCGCGCCCTCGACGAGGCCGACCTCGACCTTGCCGGCCATGCGCGAGGCCGGCGCGTCGGGGGCATAGAGCGGCGAGAAGCCGCAGGCGGCGAGCGACGCGGAGGCCGCGAGGAGCGCCCGCCTAGACCACGACATTGACGATCCGGTCCGGCACCACGACGAGCCGCCGCGGCGCCGCGCCGTTCAGCGCCCGGACGACCGCCGGGTCCTGCAGCACCAGCGCCTCGATCGTCGCGGCGTCGGAGCCGGCCGGGACGGCGATCTCGGCCCGGCGCTTGCCGTTGACCTGCACCGGCAGCGTCACGCTCGCCTCGACGAGCAGCGCGGGGTCGGCCTCGGGCCAGCGGGCGGCGGCGACGAGGCCCGCGCCGCCGGCCATGGCCCAGACCTCCTCGGCGAGGTGCGGGGTCATCGGCGCGGTGAGCTGGGCGAGGGTCCTGAGTGCCGTGCGCCGGGCCGGGGCGCCGGCGGGCGCCTTGCCGATGGCGCCGGTCAGTTCGTAGAGGCGCGCGATCGCCTTGTTGAAGGCGAAGCCCTCGATGTCGGCGGTGACGTCGCGGATCGCGCGGTGGGTGGCGCGGAGCAGCGTCTGGTCGCCGCCCGCCGCCTCGGCCGCCTCGGCCGCCTCGGAGGTCTCGTGCGCGAGGCGCCAGACCCGGGCGAGGTGCCTGTGCGCCGCCTCGGCGCCGGCGGCGGTCCATTCGACGTCGCGGTCGGGCGGGCTGTCGGAGAGGACGAACCAGCGCGCGGTGTCGGCGCCGTAGCGGGCGATGATGTCGTCGGGGTCGACCACGTTCTTCTTCGACTTCGACATCTTGGTCGAGGGGCCGATCTCGACCGGGGTGCCGTCGGCGAGGCGGGCGCCCTCGGCGTCGCGGACGACCTCGGAGGGCTCGCGCCAGACCGGGCGGCCGTCGGGGGCGCGGGTGGCGTAGGTCTCGTGCGTCACCATGCCCTGGGTGAAGAGGGCGTCGAAGGGCTCGATCGCCTTCTCCGGCAGGTGGCCGGTGATCCGCATCGCGCGGGCGAAGAAGCGCGAGTAGAGCAGGTGCAGGATCGCGTGCTCGATGCCGCCGATGTACTGGTCGACGTTCATCCAGTAGGCGGCGTCCTCCATCACGGTCGGGGTCGCCGCGCGCGGGGCGGTGAAGCGGGCGTAGTACCAGGACGAATCGACGAAGGTGTCCATGGTGTCGGTCTCGCGCCGCGCCGGGCCGCCGCAGGCCGGGCAGGTCGTCGTCGCCCAGGTGGGGTGGCGTTCGAGCGGGTTGCCGGGCTTATCGAAGGTGGCGTCGTCGGGGAGGCGGACGGGGAGGTTCCCGCGCTTCTCGGGCACGATGCCGCAGGCGGGGCAGTGGACGACCGGGATCGGGCAGCCCCAGAAGCGCTGGCGGCTGAGGCCCCAGTCGCGCAGGCGGAAGCGGGTGACGCCGCGGCCGATTCCCCGCGCCTCGCAGAAGGCGATGGCGGCGTCGACCGCCGCCTCGCCGGTCATCAGCCGCTCGCCGGCGACGGGGCGGAGGAATTCGACCGTCTCGGTCTTCGGCGGCACGTAGGCCTCGGCGGCGACGCGGGCCTCCGAGCCCGGCGGGGCGAAGACGTCGATGACCGGCAGGCGGTACTTGCGGGCGAAGTCGAGGTCGCGCTGGTCGTGCGCCGGGCAGCCGAAGATGGCGCCGGTGCCGTAGTCCATCAGGATGAAGTTGGCGATGTAGACCGGCAGCTCCCAGGCGGGGTCGAAGGGGTGGACGACGCGGATGCCGGTGTCGTAGCCCTTCTTTTCCGCCGTCTCGAGATCCTCCTCGCTGGTGCCCATGCGGCGGCATTCGGCGAGGAAGGCGGCAACCTCGGGGTCGCCTTCCAGCGCCCTGGCGAGCGGGTGCTCGGGGGAGACGGCGGCGAAGCTCGCGCCCCAGAGGGTGTCGGGGCGGGTGGTGTAGACCTCGAGGGTCTCGTGGCCGGCGGGGGCGCCGCGGGTGGCGAAGGCGAACTGCAGGCCGCGGCTCCTGCCGATCCAGTTGCGCTGCATGATGCGCACCTTCTCGGGCCAGTGCGCGAGGTGGTCGAGGGCCTCGAGGAGTTCCTCGGCCATGTCGGAGATGCGGAAGAACCACTGGGTGAGTTCGCGCCGCTCGACCGGGGCGCCGGAGCGCCAGCCCTTGCCGTCGATGACCTGCTCGTTGGCGAGCACGGTCATGTCGACCGGGTCCCAGTTCACCACCGCCGCCTTGCGGGTGACGAGGCCGGCCTCGAGCATGTCGAGGAAGAGCGCCTGCTGCTGGCCGTAGTATTCCGGGTCGCAGGTGGCGAGCTCGCGGCTCCAGTCGATCGAGAGGCCGAGCGGCTTCATCTGCGCCCGCATGGCGTCGATGTTGTGGTAGGTCCACTCGGCCGGCGGCACGCCCTTCTCGATGGCGGCGTTCTCGGCCGGCATGCCGAAGGCGTCCCAGCCCATCGGGTGCAGCACGTTGAAGCCCTTCGCCGCCTTGTAGCGGGCGAAGAGGTCGCCCATCGTGTAGTTGCGCACGTGCCCCATGTGGATGCGCCCCGAGGGATAGGGGAACATCTCGAGGACGTAGAACTTCGGCCGCGACGGATCGCGCTCGGCGCGGAAGAGGCCGGCTTCGGCCCAGGCCTCCTGCCATTTCGGCTCGATGCGGCCGGCTTCGTAGCGCGACATGACGCCCCCGTTCACTCCTGCCGCGCCCTATCGCTGCTCGCCGGCCTCGGCGATGCGGAGCTGGCGGGCGCGCGTCAGGATCGCGTCCTCGAGCGCGCGGTTGGCGGCGGCGTCGACCGGCACCGCGCGCCCGCCGGCCTGGCGGAAGCCCGCGACCTTGAGCGAGGCGGCGTCGAGCGCGGGATCGCTGATGTAGACGGTGACCCGGTAGACCCCGCCGTCGCTCGCCACGCGTCCCCAGCCGGTGACGAGCAGGCCCGAGAAGGGGTCCGCCCCCTCGATCGGCAGGAAGGAAAGGATGTCGAGCGAGGCCTGCCAGAGGTAGCGGTTCACCGCCACCTGCCGGTCGGGCTGGCTCTGGTTGCGGAAGAGGTCGAAGAAGCTCTCGTCGCTCATCTCGTTCTCGACCGCGCGCCGCTCCTGCGCCCGCTCCGCCTGCAGGTCGGCGTCGCCGTTGCAGCCGGCGAGCAGGCCGAGCGTCACCACCGCCAGTGCGGCGGCCAGGCAGTTCGGGCGCGATCTGGTCAAGGGTCGGATCAAGGGTCGGATCTCGGGTCGGATTCTCGGGCCGGCGGTCCTTCGGGCGTTCTGGCGGGTGTGTAAAGTGAAGCCCGCCGCCCGGCAAGTGCAAAGCAGGACAGGGCAGGACGGGGGCAGGACGGGGGCGGCCGCCCGCCGGCCGGACTGCGCCCGGAAGGCCACTGTGGCAAAGCTGCATCATAGTCTCCGGCAAAAGGCGCGGGCGCCTCCCATTTGCTTGACCGTCGGCGGGCGGATGGGAGATGAACGAAGCTACTTGGTCCGGATCACCCGGATTTGAGATGGGTTTCAAAGAAAGAAACACGAGGAAAGCGATGAAGAACGTACTCTTCGCAACCACCGCGACAGCCGCCCTCCTGGTCGGCGCTGCCGCCTCGGCGCAGGGTATCGCGCTGTTCGGCGACGCCCGGCTGGGTCTCGGCTACAACATCGACAACGACGGCGGGATCCTGACCGAGGAGAACAGCGACGGCTCGATCGACACGCCGGACGACCTGCGTGCGATCTCCCGCGTCCGCTTCGGCGTCAACATGACCGGTGAGACCGACAGCGGCATCACCTTCGGCGCCACCATCCGCGCCGACAACTCCTCGGGCGGCGAGGGCGGCACCGAGGGCCAGCGTTCGGGCAGCGTCTTCGTGTCCGGCAGCTGGGGCACCCTGACCTACGGCGACACCAACGGCGCCGACGAGCAGTGGGTCGGCGACGTGCCGGGCGACTACTCGCTCACCGGCCTCGGCGAGCTCGACGAGACCCGCTTCGTGTCGAACGGCGGCAGCTTCGGCTCCGACGACGGCGCGGACTTCGCCGAGAACCCGGCGGCCCGTCCGACGGTCCGCTACGACTTCGACATCGCCGGCTGGGGCCTCTCGCTGTCGTCCAACCGTGACCTGACCGACATCGCCGTCGGTACCGGCTACTCGGCCGACTTCGGTGGCGGCAGCTGGTCCGCGGGCATCGGCTACAACAAGTTCGACAACTTCACCTCGACCGACGATGCCGGCTTCGAGCTCGTCGACCTCGACGGTGACGGCATCGACGACACCGCCGTGCCGGTGGTCGACGTCGTCGAGTGGCCGGACGGCGAGCAGTGGTCGGTCGGCCTCAAGGGCACCTACGACGCCTTCGGCTTCGGTCTGACCTACGCCAAGCTCACCTCCGACACCAACGACCTCGGCAAGTTCGAGGCCGACAACCTGCTGCTCGGTGCGTCCTTCGGCTGGGACAACTTCGCGGTCGGTCTGGTCTACGGCAAGATCCTGAGCGCCGACGGCGTGCTCTCCGAGCTCGACGGCGACGACAGCTTCGAGATCTCGGCGCAGTACGACCTCGGCGGTGGCGCGACGGTCAACTTCGGTGCCCGCCGGACCTACGACATCGTCGGCATCGGCTCGGACGAGGGCGGCGACCCGGCCTGGATCGGCGACTTCGGTATCTCGATGGCGTTCTGATCCCGAAAAACGGGACAGTGAGAGGGAAAGGCGGGCTTCGGCCCGCCTTTTTCCTTTTCGGGGCCGCCTTTCCGAGGTCGCGGCGCATGGCGGGCCGGCGGCCGCCTTCCCTTCCCCGGCAGGCGCCGCTATGGTCCGCGCACCCCGATCCTGGACCCGCCGCCCATGCCACTTGCCGAGATCCGGTCCCGCATCGCCGCCGCGCTCCGGAGAGCCGGACGCCCCGCTGACGCCGTCACCCTGGTCGCCGTCTCCAAGGTGCAGCCGCTCGAGCGGATCGAGGCGGTGCTCGCCGCCGGCCAGCGGGTCTTCGGCGAGAACCGGGTGCAGGAGGCGGAGGGCAAGTGGCCGCCGCTGCGCGCCCGCTTCCCCGGCACCGAGCTGCACCTCGTCGGGCCGCTGCAGTCGAACAAGCTCGCCCGCGCGCTCGAGCTCTTCGACGCCATCCACAGCCTCGACCGCGACAGTCTCGCGCGCCGGCTGGCGGTCGCGGTGCAGGCTCGCGGCGCCTGCCCGACGCTCTTCGTCCAGGTCAACACCGGCCGCGAGCCGCAGAAGGCCG
The DNA here is from genome assembly GCF_937858865.1 of uncultured Amaricoccus sp. Lineage (GTDB taxonomy): Bacteria > Pseudomonadota > Alphaproteobacteria > Rhodobacterales > Rhodobacteraceae > Amaricoccus. The sequence continues at coordinate 18,601 of NZ_CALLYO010000303.1, forward strand.
GCGTCGACCCCGACGGCCTCGGCGCCCTGCTCGCCGCCTGCCGCGCCAGCTACGACCTGCCGGTCTTCGGGCTGATGGCGATCCCGCCGGCCGACGAGGACCCTGCGCCGCACTTCGCGCTGCTCGCCGAGCTCGCCGTCCGCCACGGGCTCGCCGGGCTCTCCATGGGCATGAGCGGCGACTTCGAGACGGCGATCGCCCATGGCGCCACCCACGTGCGGATCGGCTCGGCGCTCTTCGGCGAGCGCGCCACGCCCTGAGCCGGCGCCGGCGCAACCTCCTCCATCGCCGCGCGTTTCTCCCCTGGCGTGGCGGAGGAAGCGATGCGGCTGGCGGCGGTCCTGGTCCTGGCATTGGCTGCGGGCACGCCGGCGCGGGCGGCGGACTTCACCCTCGGGCTCGGCTACGACGATCTCTCCGGCGAGGGAAGCGGCGCGGCGACCGTCGGGCTGCAGGTGACCTCGGAGCCGATCTGGCAGCTCGGCGCGATCGGCTTCGGGCTCGGCGTCGCCGGCGAGGCGGATACCGCCGGCGATCTCTGGGCCGGCGCCGGCCTTACCGCCGGGCTGCCGCTCGGCGACGCCTGGCGGGTCGGCGGCAGCGTGATGGCCGGCTTCTACGCCTTCGGCGACGGCGGGGACGACCTCGGCTCGGACCTCGAGTTCCGCACCCGCCTCGGCGTCAGCCGGGAGATCCGGCCGCCCTGGCGGCTCGGCCTCGCCATCGAGCACAAGTCGAACGGGGGCATCGGCGAGATCAATCCCGGCATCGAGACGATCTTCGTCACCCTGACCCGCCCCTTCTGATCCGGCGGCTGGACGCGCGGCGGCGCCGCGGCTAGAACCCCGCCGACCCGCCACAGGCCAGGCTGCCATGCCGGACGCGATCCCCGAGCCCCTGCCGGCCCTCCGGCTGACTCCGACCCGGGTCCTCGGGCTGCTCGGGCTCTATCTCGCGCTGATGGCGGTCGAGGCCGCGCTCCTCGCCCCCTCCGGCCGCAGCGACGACATCGAGACGCTGCTGCTGTCGCAGTCGCTCGCCTGGGGCTACGAGGCGAAGAACCCGCCGGGCTTCTACTGGATCGCCTGGGCGGCGACGCACGCGGCCGGGCCCGGGCTGCCGGTCATCTATGCGCTGCGGCTCGCCGGGGTCTTCGTCAGCCTCGCCGGCCTCTACGCCATCGCCCGCCGGCTGCAGCCCGACCCGGTCCTCGCCGTCTGCGCCGGCCTCGCCATGCTGGCGACGCTGCATTTCCACTGGTACCTGCTCTTCTATCTCACCAACACCACCTTCGCGATGGCGCTCGCCCCGCTCGCGGTGCTCGCGCTCCTGCGCCTGCGGGACGACCCGGGGCCCGTCTCCTACCTGCTCCTCGGGGTCATCGTCGGGCTCGGCATCCTCGCCCGCTACAACTGGGCGATCTTCGCCGTCGCGCTCGCCGCCGCCGCGCTCTCGGTGCCGGCGTGGCGTGCCCTCCTCCTCCGGCGCCGGGCGCTCATCGTGCCGGCGGTCGTCCTGCTCATGCTGCTGCCGCATCTCGCCTGGGTCTGGGAGCACCGCGAGATCCTGCGCGGCGCGCTTGCGGAGCAGATCATCGGCCGCGAGGCGCCGCCCTATCTCGCCCGCGTCGCGGCGGGCGTCGCCGGTCTCGCGGAGGCGACGGTCAGCATCCTGATCGCGCCGCTCGGGCTCATGATCGCCGCCTTCCTGCCGGCGGCCTTCCGCCCCGCCGGGGTGGCGGATCCCGATCGGGCCGCCGGCCTCCTGCTGCTGCGGCGGCTCGTCCTCTTCTGCCTCGGGCTCGTGCTCCTCTACATCGCCGCGGCCGGCACCTCCTACGTGAAGCCGCACCATCTCTTCTTCCTCGCCTTCCTCCCGCTCTGGCTGATCGCCCGGCTCGACGCGGCGGCGCTCGCCCGCTGGCGGCCGCGCGCCTTCGCGGCCGGGCTCGCCGCCTGCGCCGCGGCCAG
>NZ_CALLYO010000304.1 GCF_937858865.1 uncultured Amaricoccus sp.
GCTTCTCGCCCGCCGGGTCGGGCGCTGCCCTCTTCGTCCTGGAGCGGCGGTTGGACAGGGCGTCCCGCGATACGCCGTGAACGAGGAGCTCAGCCGCGCAGCAGGCGGGCGGCGCGGGGGGCGAAGTAGGTGAGGATGCCGTCGCAGCCGGCGCGGCGGAAGGCGAGCAGCGTCTCGAGCATCGCCCGCTCGCCGTCGATCCAGCCGCTCCGGGCGGCGGCCTCGATCATCGCGTATTCGCCCGAGACCTGGTAGGCGAAGACCGGCACGCCGAACTCGGCCTTCACCCGGGCGCAGACGTCGAGATAGGGCAGGCCCGGCTTCACCATCACCATGTCGGCGCCCTCGGCGAGGTCGGCCGCCACCTCGCGCAGCGCCTCGTCGCTGTTGGCGGCGTCCATCTGGTAGGTCTTCTTGTCGCCCTGCAGCGCGCCCGCCGAGCCGACCGCGTCGCGGAAGGGGCCGTAGAAGCAGGAGGCGTACTTGGCCGAATAGCTCATGATCGCCGTGTCGGAGAAGCCCTGCGACTCGAGCGCCCGGCGGATCACCCCGATCCGGCCGTCCATCATGTCGGACGGCCCGAGGATGTCGCAGCCGGCCTCGGCCTGCACCAGCGCCATCTTCTCGAGCGCCGCCAGCGTCTCGTCGTTGAGCACCAGGCCGTCGCGCACCAGCCCGTCGTGCCCGTCGGAATTGTAGGGGTCGAGCGCGACGTCGAGCAGGATGCCGACCTCCGGCACCGCCGCCTTGATCGCGCGGGTCGCCCGGCAGACCAGGTTCTCCGGGTTCCAGGCCTCGGTCGCCTCCGGGTTCTTGTCGGCCGCCTCGGTATAGGGGAAGAGCGCGAGGCAGGGCACGCCGAGCCCGGCCGCCTCCTCCGCCGCCCGGACCGCGCGGTCGACGCTCAGCCGCTCCACCCCCGGCAGCGAGGCCACCGGCTCGGCGACGTCCACCCCCTCGCGGACGAAGATCGGCCAGATGAGGTCGGCCGGGCCGAGCCGCGTCTCGGCGACGAGATCGCGGATCCAGGGGGTGCGGCGCAGCCGGCGCGGGCGGCCGAGCGGGAAGGGGGCGAGGCTCATGCCCCGGGTTTGGCATGGCGCCGCCCGCCCCTCAAGCGCAAAGCCGCCGTTCACGATGCCGCGCCGCCGCGGGTTGACGCCGGCCGGCGGCTGCGGTGGAAGGGGCGGGCGCCCTCGTGGGGAGAGCCCTTGATCCAGACCCTTGCCGCGGCGAGCTTCCTCAGCATCTGGTACTGGGTGCTGCACGCGGTCGTCTGGACGCTCGCCTGCTACCGCACGCTCGGGGTGCCGCTCGACATGCTGCACCGCGCCCGCGCCGAGCCGGAGATCGCCGGGCGGGTGGACCTGCTGGCGCATCTCGCCGCCGCCCGCATCGCCGGGCTCTACGACCTCCTCGGCGTGCCGATCGCGGCCCTCGGCGGCTTCGCCCTCGCCACGCTCTTCGTGATCGGCTTCGGCCTCGGCATGGAGGCGGCGCAGGCCGCCTTCGCGCTGCTGCTGCCGCTCGGGGTCATCGGCTACTCCAAGCTCCGCCTCGCCCTCGCCGTGCGCCGGTACCGCATGGGCGGCGCCGGGCTGGTGCTGGCGCTGGCGCGGCGGCGGGTCTGGCACCAGTTCATCGCCATCCTCGCCATGTCCGCCGCCCTCGGCCTCGCCGTCGCCAACCACCCGCCGCGCCTGCCGCCGATCTGACAGCTCCCTTCGAGGATGCACGCGCACGCCTGTCGCACGCGTGCGAAAACGGGCAACTGACTGAATTCAATTTAGTATTCCGAACGCGTTCATTCTTTCTCCACCAAGGTTAACGTGCCCGATCCTGCGGCTCTCGCTCGGTG
>NZ_CALLYO010000305.1 GCF_937858865.1 uncultured Amaricoccus sp.
GTCGCTGTTAACACGAACGGAATTCCCCCCGACATCGCAGAGGTCTGTCCGAGCCTAGCGGGCCACCGCCAGATACCGGTTGTACCGCCGCTCCAGCGTCCGGAAGAGCCAGCTGATCGCCAGCGTCAGCAGGTAGTAGATCACCCCCGCGATGCCGAAGACCAGGATCGGCTGATAGGTGGCCGAGGCCGCGAGCTGCGACATCCCCATCAGCTCGAGCAGCGTGATCGTGGAGGCGAGCGCCGTCCCCTTCATCAGGATGATGACCTCGTTCGAATAGGCCGGCAGCACGATCGAGAAAGCCCTGGGCAGGATCACCAGCCGGTAAGTGGTAAAGGTCGACATGCCCGACGCCCGGGCCGCCTCGACCTCGCCGCGCGGCACGGCCAGGATGCCGCCGCGCAGGATCTCGCCGGAGTAGGCGGCGGTATTGAGCGAGAAGGTGATGAGGGCGCAGACGTAGGCCTCGCGCAGGAAGGGCCAGAGGACGGAATCGCGCACGAAGTCGAACTGCCCGAGCCCGAAGTAGATGAGGAAGATCTGCACGAGGAGCGGCGTGCCGCGGAAGAAGAGCGAATAGGCGGTCGCGATCCCGTGGACGAGCCGGTTCTCCGACAGCCGCGCCAGGGCCACCGGGACGGCGATGACGAGGCCGAGGATCCCGGAGATCACCACGAGCTGGATGGTCAGCCAGGTGCCGGTCAGGAAGTCCCAGCCGTACGCGTTGATGATATCGAGCGCCGCCTGCACGCTCAGCTCCTCCGCACGCCGCGGCTCGCCCGCTTCTCGAGGCGAGCGAGGATCACCATGGAGACGAGGGTGATGGCGAGGAAGATCAGCGCCGCGAAGAGGTAGAAGTTGAACGGCTCGCGCGTCGACTGCGCCGCTTGGTTCGACTTGCGCATCAGATCGTCGAGCCCGATCACCGAGACGAGCGCGGTGTCCTTCACCGTCCCCTGCCAGAGGTTGCCGAGGCCGGGGATCGCCACCTTCCAGATCTGCGGCAGCTGGATCAGTCGGAAGCACTGCCAGGCGGTGAAGCCGTAGGCGCGGCCCGCCTCCACCTGCCCCTTCGGCACCGACTGGAAGGCGCCGCGGAAGGTCTCCGAGGCATAGGAGCCGAAGACGAGCGACAGCGCCACGAGGCCGGCGAGGAACGGACTCACGTCGACCGAGATGCCGAGGACGTCGTTCAGGACCTGGCTGCCCCCGTAGTAGATGACGAGGAGGACCAGGAACTCTGGGATGCCGCGCAGGAAGTTCGTCACCGCGAAGGCGGGGCGCGAGAGCCAGCCGTGCCGCGACATCTTCGCCATGGCGAGCGCCAGGCCGAGCACCAGCCCGACGGCAACGGTCGAGACGGCAAGGAGCAGCGTGATCTTCAGCCCCTGCATCAGCAGCGGAAAATAGTCGATCAGGTTCTGCATCCAGCCGCTCCGCGCCCGGGGCCCACCTACTTCGCCCGCCTACTTCGGCGCGATGTCGACGGAGACGTACTTGTCGTTGATCGTCTTGTACTCGCCCGACGCGATGAGGGCGGCCAGCGCGTCGTCGAACTTCTGCTTCAGCTCCGCGTCGTCCTTGCGGAGCCCGATGCCGGCACCCGAGCCGAGGATCTCCGGGTCGTAGACCGGCTCGCCCACCGGGGCGAAGTCGGCGCCGTCGGGCGAGGCGAGGAAGTCCTGCAGCGGCACGGAATCGGCGAAGACGACGTCGATCCGCCCGCTGGCGAGGTCGAGGTTCGCCGCGTCGAGCGTGTCGTAGAACTGCACCCGCGCGCCGGGGTAGGTCGCCTTCACGTAGTCGGCCATGGTCGTGCCGCGCTGGACGCCGACCGTCTTGCGGTTGAGGCCGTCCTCGGAAATCTCGATGCCGGAGTCCTTCGCCGCCACGAAGAGCGCCGGGACGCTGTAGTAGGGGCCGGCGAAGGCGATCGCCTCCTCGCGCTCGGGCGTGATGAACATCGAGGCGATGATCGCGTCGATCTTGCCGGCGTTGAGCGCCGGGATCAGCCCGTCGAAGGACTGGTTCACGATCTCGCAGCTGGCGCCCATCTCCTTGCAGAGCGCGTTGGCGATGTCGATGTCGAACCCGGTCAGCTCGCCCGAGGGCAGCACCCAGGCGAAGGGCTTGTAGGAGGCCTCGGTGCCGATCTTCAGATCCTGCGCCAGCGCCGGCAAGGCCAGCGAGAGAGCCAGGCCGAGGCCGAGGGAGACGATCTTCTTCATGCTTGCGTTCCTGCGTTGGGCCCGGACCGGCCGCGGTCGGGCGGATGGGTCATGTCTGCATGCGCCGCGCATGGTGGCGCCCGCGCACGCTTGTCGCACGCGTGCGACAGCGATCAAGCGGTTGAAAGCATTCATGTATCGCGAAAATATTCACTGATTCTTCATGAAGGTTACCGTGGCCGACGCCGCAGGATGGCGCTTTCGCAGACGTCTCGCATATCGGCTCGGTCATTTCAGGCTCCCCGAGAGGAATTGTCGGAACCGCTCCGACTTCGGATTCGCCATGACCTCGCGCGGCGCCCCCTCCTCCTCGACCAGCCCCTTGTGGAAGAACATGAGCCGGTTGGCCGCCTCGCGCGCGAAGCCCATCTCGTGCGTCACCACGAGCATCGTCCGACCCTCCGCGGCGAGGTCGCGCATCACCTTCAGGACCTCGTTGACCAGCTCCGGGTCGAGCGCGCTCGTCGGCTCGTCGAACAGCATCACCTCCGGATCCATCGCCAGCGCCCGCGCGATCGCCACCCGCTGCTGCTGCCCGCCGGAGAGCTGACCCGGATAGTGGCTGCGCTTGTCGGCGACCCCGACCTTGGCCAGCATCGCCTCGCCCTTCGCCGCCGCTTCCGCCTTCGGGCGGCCGAGGACGTGGATCTGCGCCGCCGTGACGTTCTCGAGCACGGTCATATGCTGCCAGAGGTTGAACTGCTGGAACACCATGGCGAGCTTGGCGCGGATGCGGTCCACCTGCTTCATGTCGGCCGGCACCGGCTCGCCGCGCCGCATGGTCATGCGGATGAGCTCGCCCTTCACCCGCACCTCGCCGCCGTTCGGCATCTCGAGCAGGTTGATGCAGCGCAGGAAGGTGGACTTGCCCGAACCCGAGGAACCGAGGATCGCGACGACGTCATGCTCGTGCGCGGTGAGGGAAATGCCCTTCAGCACCTCGTGGGCGCCATAGGACTTGCGGATGTCCCTGATCTCGAGCGCTACCGGTGCCGCGCTTCGGGATCCGTTCACCGCCGCCACTTGTCCCCCCGCATGCATCCGCCGGCGTCACGGCGCCGGCCTCGCCGGTCACTCTAAGCCCATTGTCGCGCGCGCGTCTACGCACGCGTTCCGACAGCTTCCGCCGCCGGACGGGCGCTGCTATCGTCGCGCATGGCACCCATGCCTACGCTCTGTCGCGACTGTCTGACCGCCTCCGACGCGCCCGGCAGATGCCCGGCATGCCGCAGCCCGCGCACTGTCAGCCATCCCGAGCTGGCGGCCCTCGCGATCGCGCACCTCGATTGCGACGCCTTCTATGCCGCGGTTGAAAAGCGCGACGACCCCTCGCTCGCCGACCGGCCGGTCATCGTCGGCGGCGGCGCCCGCGGCGTCGTCTCGACCGCCTGCTACATCGCGCGGCTGAGCGGGGTGCGCTCGGCCATGCCGATGTTCCGGGCGCTGAAGCTCTGCCCCGACGCCGTGGTGATTCACCCGCGGATGCAGCACTACGTGAAGGTCTCGCGCGAGATCCGCGCCATCATGCTCGAGCTGACTCCGGCGGTCGAGCCGCTCTCGCTCGACGAGGCCTTCCTCGATCTCACCGGAACCGAGCGCCTGCACCACGCGCCGCCGGCCGTGCTCGTTGCGCGCCTGCAGGCGCGGATCGAGCGCGAGATCGGCATCACCGCCTCGGTGGGGCTCTCCCACAACAAGTTCCTCGCCAAGATCGCCTCGGACCTCGACAAGCCGCGCGGCCTGCGGCTGATCGGCCGTGGCGAGACCGAGGATTTCCTCGCCCGCCAGCCCGTCTCGATCATCTGGGGGGTCGGCCGCGCGACGGTCGCGGCGCTCGAGCGCGACGGCATCCGGACCCTCGCCGATCTGCGCGGCCGGGACCGCCGGGCGCTGCTGCTGCGCTTCGGCAGCCTCGGCGACCGGCTCTACCGTCTCGCGCGCGGCGAGGATGCGCGCCGCGTCGTCGCCGATCAGGCTCCGAAGTCGATCTCGCACGAGACCACCCTGGCCGAGGACACCTCGGACCCCGACCTGCTGCGCTGGCACCTCTGGACGCTCTGCGAGCAGGTCTCGGCCCGCGCGAAGGCGCACGGGCTGGCCGGCGCGACCGTCACGCTCAAGCTGAAGCGGAGCGATCACACCATCCTGACGCGGCGCCAGTCGTTGCGGACCCCCACGCAGATGGCCGACCGCCTTTACCGGACGGGGCTGCCCATGTTGCGCCGCGACATGGATTCGGCGCCGTTCCGCCTGATCGGAATCGGCCTGGCGACGCTCTCGCCGGCGCATGGCGCGGATGCGGAAGACGATCTCCTCGCCCCCGAAACGGCGCGCAGGCTCGCCGCAGAGCAGGTTGCGGACCGGATTCGCGCCCGTTTCGGCCAGGAAGCGATCAGTTTCGGCCGTTCCCTCCGCTGAAACGGTGGGGAACGATGCTTTTTTGTGCAGGCCGGCGGAAAGCGCCGGTCCGCGGCGAAAAATCCAAACTCTCTGGTTGACTATGTTGCGGCGCGGCATAAGCTAGGGCCGTGATGCGTTGCATCATACACGCCCTACGGGCGTTTCCTCCCTAAACTTGGGCCGTGCCTCGTGCACGGCCTCTTTTTTCCTATTCGGCGGCGACCGGGAGCCGGCGCGGCTCAAGGGCGGCGAGGCCGACGGCCACTTCGCCGATGCGGGCGGCGACCTCGTCGAAGCCCGGGAGGCGCTCGATGCGGGTCTCGTCCATGTAGAGTGCGCGGTCGATCTCGATCTGCATCGCCTGCACGCCCTGGGCCGGGCGGCCGTAGGCCTGGGTGATGTAGCCGCCGGCGAAGAGGGCGTTGCGGGCCACGCGGAAGCCCTGGGCGGCGAAGAGGTCGGTGGCGGCGTCGACGAGCCAGCGCTGGCAGGCGGCGCCGAAGCGGTCGCCGAGGATGATGTCCGGGCGGCGGCCGCGGACCGCGGGGGTGGCGTTGAGGGCGTCGTGCGGCATGGAATGGCAGTCGACGAGGATCGCCATGCCGTGCAGCGCGCGCGCCTCGGCGAGGAGGGTGCGGAGCCGGTCGTGGTAGGGGTGCCAGCAGTCGCGGATCCGCCGTTCCGCCTCGGCCAGGGTGAGCTTGCCCTGCATGATCGCCCGACCCTCGCCGACGACGCGGGGGATGACGCCGAGGCCGGCGGCGACGCGGGCGTTGAGGTAGCGGCGGGAGGCGCCGGCGATCAGCGCCGGGTCGAGGTCGTCGGCGGCGCGGTTGAGGTCGATGCAGGCGCGGGGGACGCGGGCGGCGAGGAGGGGGGCGCCGGCGCCGGGGGCGGCGGCGAAGAGCTCGTCGACGAAGGCGTCCTCGGAGGAGCGGATCTGCAGCGGCGTGAGGCTCGAGCGGCGCAGGAAGGCCGGCGGATATTCGGCGCCGCTGTGGGGGGAGCTGAAGACGGCGCAGGAGCGCCGTCCGGGGGGCATCCGCAGTACGTAGACCGGATTCTCCATGCGCTTTCCTGCCGTGGCCCGGGCGGACTATAGCGCGCGGGCCCGGCGGGCGAAATGGCTTGAACCCGGGCGCGGGCCACTCTATAGGACTGCCGACGAAGCGGGCGGACCCTGGCCGGGCCGGGGGGCGTGCGTTTCCGGGCGTATAGCTCAGCGGGAGAGCACTACGTTGACATCGTAGGGGTCACTGGTTCGATCCCAGTTACGCCCACCATTTCGCCCCGGAAGGGGCGTCGTCGCAACCGAGGCGCGAGCCGCGCGCGCCGCAGGAAAGGAGAGAGGCCATGAAGGTCGTGAACTCGCTTCGCTCCCTGAAGCAGCGCCACCGCGATTGCCAGGTCGTGCGCCGCAAGGGGCGGGTCTACGTCATCAACAAGACCCAGCGCCGCTTCAAGGCCCGCCAGGGCTGACGGCG
>NZ_CALLYO010000306.1 GCF_937858865.1 uncultured Amaricoccus sp.
TGTCCCTGACCCGGCCGGCGCTCCGCGCCGCGGCGATCTCCACGGTCACGAAGGGCGCGGCGAAACTCGTTCCCGTCCATTCGGCACCCCCCGGCGAGCCGAGGTCGGCGCCCCAGACGCCGACCCCGGGCGCGGCGATGTCGATGAAGGGCCCCGCCGTCGCGCGCCGATAGATCCGTCCGCGCCGGTCGGTCGCCGTGACGGCGATGACCTGCGGATAGGCCGCCGGATAGCGCGGCCCCCCGCGCGGCCCGCCGTTTCCGGCCGCCGCGACCAGGATCACGCCCTCCGCGTCGCTGCGGGTGACGGCATCGGCGATCAGCGCGTTGGGCGGCCCGGCGATCGACAGGTTCACCACCGGGATGCGGTTGTCGATCATCCAGTCGAGCGCGGAGACGAGGTCGATGGCATCGGCGACCAGATCCGGGCCGCTGCCGCTGAAGACCGAGGCCGAGAAGAGCTCGACGTTCCGCGCCAGCTGCCCGCCCGCCGGGGTCCGCCCGGCGATGACGCTCGCCACCGCCGTGCCGTGCGCCAGCGAGGCGGCCCCGCCGGAGAAGTCCTTGCGCCTGATCCGCGTCCCGGCCAGCGCGGGATGATCGGCGACCGCCGTGTCGATGAGGCCGATCCGCCCGCCCGACAGGCAGGCCCCGCGCCCCGGCAGCCCCGCCACCACCCTGGCATAGACCTCGGCGTTCGGCGCATAGACGTGCGAGAGATCGAAGACCCCGCCCGGCACCGTCCGGATCGCGAGCGCCAGCGCCGCCTGGTCGGGAAGCCGGCGCGGCGGCGCCAGCCGCGCCACGATCCCCGAGCTGGAACGGCGGGCACGGATGACCCGGTAGCCCTGCTGCTGCAGCACCGCCAGATCGGCGTCGCGCAGCCGCGCGGCCGAGATCTCCCGCCGCCTCACCCGGTTGCCGCTGTCGCCATCCCCCCGCACCGGCAGGCTCGTCGGCATCCGCGGGGCGTTCCGGACGTCGGAGCCGGCCCGGCCATCGTCGTCATCGTCCCGATCGTCGTCGTCCTGCCGCTGCCCCCGCCGATCGTCGTCGTCATCGTCGTCGTCGCTCGTCGAGCGGTTGCCCCGGCTCGTGCGATCGTCGTCGTCATCATCGTCGTCGTCGCTGTCCGACCGGCCGCCGCCCCGACTGCCGCCGCCGTCATCGTCGTCGTCATCGTCATCGTCGTCGGCCCAGGCCGCGCCCACCTGCCAGGGCACCGCTAGACGCGTATCGACGAACCCCTCGGCGAAGCCGATGGCGGCACAGGCCGGCAGCGCGAGCAGGAGGACGGCGCGGAGCGACGGGAATGACATCAGGAACCCTCATTCTTCTTCGCCCTACAACGCGTCACGGGCAGAGCCTGGTCCCCGCACGAATAACCTTTCCCGCCGAGGGATGCGATGCACGCCCTCGCGCGTAGTCTGATCGAAGGAAGGACGTGGATGCCGCGATGAATCCGAGATTCGTCGAAGACCTGGTGCAGCTCGTGCCGAAGCTGCGGCGCTTCGCGCTCGGCCTCTGCGGCGACACCTCCGACGCCGACGACCTGGTGCAGGCGGCCTGCGAGCGCGCGCTGCGCAACGAGGCCTCCTTCATCCCCGGCAGCCGCATGGACAGCTGGATGTACCGGATCGTGCAGAACCTCTGGCTCGATTCCCGCCGCCGCGGCAAGGTCCGCGGCACCGCCGTCGACCCCGGCGAGGCCGGGCTCCACGACGACGGCAAGGGCGCGCGCGCCGCCGAGGACCGCATCATGCTGGCGCGCGTCTTCGGCGAGCTCGACCGGCTCCCCGACGGCCAGCGCGCGGTGCTGGTGCTGGTCGCCGTCGAGGGCCTCAGCTACCGCGAGGTGGCCGAGACCCTCGACATCCCGGTCGGCACCGTGACGAGCCGCCTCGTGCGCGCCCGCGAGGCCCTCTCCCTGAAGCTCGCCCCGCGCGGCCGGGTGCAATGACGGAGACCCCGGGGATGGATCGGGAACGCATGGACCCCCGGCTCCTCAACGCCTTCGCCGACGGCGCGCTCGAGCCCGAGGACGCGGCCCGCGTGGTCATGCACCTCGCCGACTGCCCGGCCGACCAGGCGGTGGTCGACGGCATCATGACGACGAACGCCCTCCTCGCCCGCGCCTGCGCCGGCCCGATGCAGGAGCCCGTCCCCCCCGCCATCCGCGCGACGATCCTCGACGCCCGCCCCGCCGAGCCGCGCCCCCGGCAGACGCCGCCTCGCCGCCGCCCGGCCCGCGCCTTCCTCTGGGCCGGCGCGCTCGCGGCCGGCCTGGCGGCGGCCGCCCTGCTGCCGCCGCTCCTCACCCGCGACGGCGCCGAGCTCGCGCTCGGCCCGGTGCCCGCCCGCAGCCCGCTGGCCGAGGCCCTGACCGAGCTCCACTCCGGCGAGACGCAGATGCTGGCGCAGGACGTCGAGATCGTCATGGTCGCGACCTATGCCAGCCCCGCCGGCTTCTGCCGCGAGTTCACCCTCCACGCCGGCGTCGGCGCGGCCGATCTGGCCGGGCTCGCCTGCCGCGACGGCACCGGCTGGCGGGTCGCCGCCCGCGAGACCGAGCCGGAATCGGAAGCCGGGACCCGCTACGTCCCCGCCGGCGGCGACGATGCCGATGCCATCCGCACCAGCCTCGACGCCCGCGATGCCGGCCCCGCCCTCTCCACCGCCGACGAGGCCGCCGCGCTCGGCGCCGGCTGGCGCTGATCCCCGCCCGCCGGCGGGATTCCGCCCTCCCCCGCATTTCGCATGGATGAACTCCGCCCCCGCAGCGTTGTCGTGAAAGAAGCATGACGCCAGCCAGGCCGAGGGATCCCATCCGATGCAGCCCCTACCGAGAGACCTCCGCCTCGCCGCGTCCACCCCCCTCCCCGCGGGCTGGCGCGCGCCACCGGCGCGGATCGCCCTCTACTCGCACGACACCCTCGGCTTCGGCCACTGGCGGCGCAACCTGCTGCTGGCGCGGGCGCTGCGGCGGCTCGACCCGGCGCCGCAGGTGCTGCTCGTCGCCGGCATGCGCGAGGCCGGGGCGTTCGACCTGCCGGAGGGCGTCGACACGCTGACCCTGCCCGCCTACGGCAAGACCGCCTCCGGCACCTATCACGCCCGCAACCTGGGGTTGACCCTTCCCGAGCTCGCGCGGCTGCGCGCCGGCACCGTCCGGGCCGCGCTCGAAGCCTACGACCCCGACCTCCTGATCGTCGACAACGTGCCGCGCGGCGCGCAGGGCGAGCTCGACCCGGCCCTCGCGGCGCTCCGCGCGCGCGGGCGGGCCCGCATCGTCCTCGGCCTGCGCGACGTGATCGACAGCCCCGACAAGGTGCGCGACCAGTGGCTGCGCCAGCGCAACCACCCCGCGCTCCGCCGCTGGTTCGACGAGGTCTGGATCTACGGCGACCCGCGCCTCTACGACGTCCTCGCCGAATGCGGCTTCGGCGGCGACTTCGCGGCGATGGCCCGGTTCACCGGCTATCTCGACCAGCGCGAGCGGCTGGCCCCCGACGCCGCCCCTCCCCGAACCGCCACCCCCTACGTCCTCTGCACCGTCGGCCGCGGACGCGATGGCGCGCGCATCTGCGCCGCCTTCGCCGCGGCCCACCTGCCCGCCGGCCATCGCGGCATCCTGATCGCCGGCAGCCAGATGCCGCTGCCGGAACGGGCGATGCTCCATGCCGCCGTGGCGGCGCGGCCGGACATGGAGATGCACGACTTCGTCCCCGAGCCGCTCCCGCTCATCGCCGGCGCCGCGCGCGTGGTGGCGATGGGCGGCTACAACACGGTGAGCGAGGTCCTCTCCTTCGGCGTGCCGGCGCTGATCGTGCCGCGCACCGCGCCGCGGCGCGAGCAGATCCTGCGCGCCGAGCGGCTGGCGGCGCTGGGGCTCGTCGGCATGATCCACCCCGACCGCCTCACCCCGGGCACCCTCTCCGCCTGGCTCGCCGCCCCGCCCCCCCGGGCCGGGGACGCGCGCGCGCGCATCGACATGTCGGGCCTCGACACGGTGCGCGCCCGCGCCGCCGCCCTCCTTCCCGCCCACCAGATGAAGGCCTGCGCATGACCCCCGCCCTGCCCGCCCGTGTCGGCTACGTCCTCAAGCGCTACCCGCGCTTCTCCGAGACCTTCGTCGTCAACGAGATCCTCGCCCACGAGGAAGCGGGCCGGAGCATCGACATCTTCGCGCTGCGCCGCGTCGAGGAGAGCCACTTCCAGGACATCCTCGCCCGCGTCCGCGCCGGCGTGACCCGCATCCCCGACCGCCCGCGCGGCGCGAACGACTTCTGGCAGGCGCTGCTGGCCGCCGCCGAGGTGCTGCCCGCCCTCTGGAGCCGCCTCGACCACTTCCCCGAGGCCTCCGGCGAGGACGTCTTCCAGGCCCTCCTCGTCGCGACCGAGGCGCGGCGCCGCGGCATCGCCCACCTGCACGCCCATTTCGGCACCCTCGCCAGCACCGTCGCCCGCATCGCGGCCGACCTCGCCGGCATCACCTGGTCGATGACCCTGCACGCCAAGGACATCTACTTCGGCTACGAGGAGGACCATCACCTCGGGCTGAAGCTCCGCGACGCGGCGGCGGCGATCACCGTCTCCGACTACAACCTCCGCCACCTCGCCGACCGCTTCCCCGAAGCCAGCGCGCCCGTCGTGCGGATCTACAACGGCATCGACCTCGCCGCCTTCCCCTGGCAGGCGCCCCGGCCCGAGGCCGACGAGATCCTCGCCGTCGGCCGGCTGGTGGAGAAGAAGGGCTTCCACATCCTGATCGAGGCGGTGCGCATCCTCTCCGCCGAGGGCCGGCCGATCCGCTGCCGGATCATCGGCTCCGGCGAGGAGGAGGCCGAGCTGCGCGCCCAGATCGCCGCCTGCCGCCTCGGGGACGGAGTCACCCTCGCCGGCCCGATGCCGCAGGCCGAGGTCAAGGCGGCGATGCGCGGCGCGGCGATGCTCGCCTGCCCCTGCGTCGTCGGCGGCGACGGCAACCGCGACGGCCTGCCGACCGTCCTGCTCGAGGCGATGGCGCTCGGCCTCCCCTGCATCGGCTCGGACGTCACCGGCATCCCCGAGGTCGTCGCCGACGGCCGCACCGGCCTCGTCGCCCCGGAGGGCGACGCCCCCGCCCTCGCCCGCGCCATCGCCCGCCTCCTCGACGCGCCGGACCTGCGCACCCGGCTCGCCATCGCCGCCCGCCGGCTGATCGAGCGCGACTTCGACATCCGCCGCAACGCCCCCGCGATCGGCGCCCTCTTCGACCGCTGCGCCACGACGCGGCGGGCCGGCGCCCTGCCGCGCGCGCGGGGAGCCGCCTGATGCGCATCGCCTACGTCTGCACCGACCCCGGCATCGAGATCTTCGGCACCAAGGGCGCCTCGGTCCACGCCCGCGAGATGCTGGCCGCCCTCGCCGCCCTCGGCACTGAGATCTCCCTCCTCTCGCCCCGCATCGGCACCCCGCCCGCCGACGCCCCGCCGCTCCGCCTCCTCCCGCTCCCGCCCATCCCCGGCGGCGCGCCCGAGGCCCGCGCCGCCGCCCAGCACGCCCTCAACGACGAGATCGCCGCCGCCCTCCGCGCCCACGGCCCCTTCGACCTCGTCTACGAGCGCCACGCCCTCCACGCCCACGCCGCCATGGAGGAAGCGGCCCGCCAGGGCATCCCCGGCCTCCTCGAGGTCAACGCCCCCCTCATCGAGGAGAGCCGCCGCCACCGCGTCCTCGCCCTGCCCGAGCCCGCCGCCGAGAGCACCCGCCGCGCCATGCGCGCCGCCGCCCTCGTCCTCGCGGTCAGCGCGCCGGTCGCCGGCTACGCCCGCGCCCATGGCGCCCGCCGCGTCGAGGTGGTCCCGAACGCCGTCGACCCCGCCCGCTTCCCCGCCCTCGACCGCCCCGCCGACCGCCCCGCCGGCCGCCCCGAAGGCCGGCTCACCGTCGGCTTCCTCGGCACCCTCCGCCCCTGGCACGACGTCGCGACCCTCGTCGCCGCCCTGCCGCTCCTCCGCCGCCGCCACCCGCAGGCCCGCCTCCTCCTCGTCGGCGACGGGCCGGAGCGCGAGCGGCTCGGCCCCGCCCTCGCCGTCGAACCCGCCGAGGTGCCGGCCTGGCTCGCCCGGATGGACATCGCCGTCGCCCCCTACCACGGCGACCAGCCCTTCTACTTCTCGCCGCTCAAGATCTACGAATACATGGCCGCCGGCCTCCCCGTGGTGGCGAGCGACGTCGGCGACCTCGCCGCCCTCGTCCGGCACGGCGAGACCGGCCTCCTCTGCCCGCCCGGCGACCCGCCCGCCCTCGCCGCCGCCCTCGCCCGCCTCGCGGGCGACCCCGCCGCGGCCCGCCGCATGGGCGCCGCCGGCCCCCCCCCGGGCCCCCCCCCCCCCCCCCCGCCCCCCCCCCCGCCATCCCTGGGCCGGCACCGCCCGCCGCATCCTCTCCCTCGCCGACGCCGCCCTCCCCGCGCGTCAACCTTCCATTAACCCGACGAATCCCCGCAATATCATGCATTTACCTATAGTTTCGCGCGCGAAATCCCCGATCTCGCACCCCCCCGCCCCGAAACCGTCCGCGAGGCCCTCCCCGGCCTCGGCCGCGTGCTCCGCCGCTTCGCGCCCTACATGCGCCCCTACCGCGGGCTGATCCTCGGCGGCGGCACCGCCCTCCTCGCCGCGACGCTGATGAAGCTCGCCGAGCCCTGGCCGCTCAAGTACGTGATCGACCGCGTCGTCCCCGGCGACTTCGCCGGCACCGCGCCCGGCCGGCTCGCCGCCCTCGCCCCGCTCGAGCTCCTCGCCCTCGCCGCGCTGGCGCTCGTCGCCGCCGTCGGCCTGCGCGCCCTCTTCGACTACCTCGCGACCCTCTGCTTCGCGCTCGCCGGCAACCGGCTGCTCACCGACGTGCGCGCCGACCTCTTCCGCCACCTCCAGCGGCTGCCGCTCGCCTTCCACACCCGCGCCCGCACCGGCGACATGACCATGCGGCTCATCGGCGACGTCGGCATGCTGCGCGAGACCGCCGTGACCGCCGCCATGCCGATCCTCGCCAACCTCCTCGTCCTCGCCGGGATGATCGGCGTGATGCTCTGGCTCGACCCGCGCCTCGCCCTCGTCGCCCTCGCGCCCCTCCCCCTCCTCTGGCTCCTCACCGCCCGCATGGGACGGCGCATCCGCGAGGCCAGCCGCAACCAGCGCCGGCGCGAGGGCGCCATGGCCGGCACCGCCGCCGAGGCCCTCGCCGGCATGCGCACCATCCAGGCCCTCGGCCTCGAGGAGCGCGTCGCCGCCCGCTTCGCCGCCGCCAACGCCAGGAGCCTCGGCGAGGGCGTCCGCGGCACCCGCCTCTCCGCCGGCCTCGAGCGCAGCGTCGACCTCCTCGTCGGCGCCGCGACCGCGCTCGTCCTCTGGTTCGGCGCCCGCGGCGTGCTCGACGGCCGCCTGACGCCGGGCGACCTCATCGTCTTCATCACCTACATGAAGAACACCTTCCGCCCGGTGCGCGACTACGCCAAATACTCCGCCCGCCTCGCCAAGGCCTCGGCGGCCGGCGAGCGGGTGGTGGAGCTCCTCGACACCGAGGCCGGCCTGCCCGACGGCACCCGCGACGCCGGCCGCCTCGGCGGCGCGATCCGCGCCGAGGGCCTCGGCTTCCGCCACCCCGGCCACGCCGTCCTCTCGAACCTCTCCTTCGACATCCCTGCCGGCCAGTTCGTCGCCATCATCGGCCCGTCCGGCACCGGCAAGTCGACGCTCGCGAGCCTCGTCCTCCGCCTCTGCGACCCCGACGAGGGCCGGCTCCTCCTCGACGGCCAGGACATCCGCGACTTCACCCGCGCCTCGCTGCGGCGGCAGATCAGCTACGTCCCGCAGGAGCCGCTCCTCTTCCACACCTCGATCTCGGAGAATATCGCCATGGGCGCCGGCGGCACGGCCGAGCCCGGCGAGATCGAGGCCGCCGCCCGCCTCGCCAACGCGCACGGCTTCATCCTCGCCCGCCCCGACGGCTACGCCTCGCCGGTCGCCGAGCGCGGCGACAACCTCTCCGCCGGCCAGCGCCAGCGCATCGCGCTGGCCCGCGCCGCGCTGCGCCCCGCGCCCATCCTCCTCCTCGACGAGCCGACAGTCGGCCTCGACCCGGCCAGCGAAGCCGCCGTCCAGAGCGCGATCCTCCGCCTCGCCGCCGGCCGGACCACGCTCCTCATCACCCACGACCTCGCCTTCGCGGCCCGCGCCGACCGCATCCTCCGCCTCTCCGGCGGCCGGATCGTCGCGGACGGCCCGCCCGCGACCGTCCTCCGCGCCGCGGACCCCGCGCACGGACACCCCGAGCCAGCCAACGAGCCCGCCAACGAGCCCGCCCATGCCGCTCTCTGACGCCGACCGCGCCCTCGTCCGCCGCGACCGGCGGCTCGTCGGGCTCGCCCTCGTCCTCGACGCCGAGGCCGTGGCCCGCCGCCTCGGCACCGGCCCGCTCGTGCCGCGCTACCTGCGCTACAAGCCCGGCGAGACCTGCACCGCCCATTTCGACGACGGCGGCGCGGGGATCATCCTGCGCGCCGTCACCGCCGACCGCTACCCCATCTACCTCGAGCGACAGCAATGGCACCGCCCCGAGGCCGCCGTCCGCTTCCTCGACGACCTCCGCACCGTCGCCCTGCCCGCCCGCCTCGGCTGCGGCATCCGCACCGCCCGCCCGCTGCTCGACCCCGCGCGCGCCGACGAGACGCTGCGCCGCCTCCTCGGCCCCGGCGCGCACCGCCTCCACCTCCTGCGCCTCAAGCCCGGCCGGCGCCTCGTGGCCCGGATCGACCGCGCCGGCCGGCCGCACGCCCTCCTGAAAGCCGTCCCGCCCGCCGCCTTCCCCGCGCTCCTCGCCGCAGCCGAAGCCGCGGCCGAAGGCGGCGGCCCCGCCATCCTCGCCCACGACGCGGCGCAGGGCCTCCTCGCCCAGGCCTGGATCCCCGGCGAGACCGTCGACCCCCGGACGGCCACCCCCGCCGACTTCGCCCGCATCGGCGCCGCCCTCGCCGCCCTGCAACGCCGCCCCCCCGGCCCCGCAGCGCCGCCGCCGCACCCCGCCGCCCCCGCCCTCGCCGCGCTCGGCGCCCTCCTGCCCGCGCTCGCCCCCCAGGCGCGCGCACTCGCCGCCGCCCTCGCCGCCGCCCTCCCCCAAGACGGCGCGCCGGCCTTCTGCCACGGCGACTTCAGCCCCGACCAGGTGGTGCTCTCGGACGGAGCGCCCCGGATCATCGACTGGGACCGCTCCGGCCCCGGCCCCGCGCCCGCCGACCCGGGCAGCTTCCTCGCCCGGCTCGACGCC
>NZ_CALLYO010000307.1 GCF_937858865.1 uncultured Amaricoccus sp.
GCAAGCCGGCCGCCCCCGCAAGGGCGAACATGGGCGGCCTATCAGGGATCGGCGCCCGCCCCGGCGCTGCGGCGCAGCCGGCGGTCGCCGCGGAAGGTCAGCGCCGCCGTCGCGCAGGCGAGGAGCCCGGCGACGGCGATCGCGGCCACCATCGGCGTCGCCGTCCCGTCGAAGAAGGGCCCGGCCAGCGCCATCATCACCCCGCCGGTCACCATCTGCAGCGTGCCCCCGAGCGAGGAGGCGAGCCCGGCGATGTCCGGGTGCGGATCGAGCGCCATCACCATCGTCGTCGGCATCACCACGCCGAGGAAGGCGTTGCCGACGAAAAGCATGGCGATGATGACCGGCAGCGTCGCATAGCCCGCCAGCGCGACGAGGAGGAGGAGCGTCGTCACGGCCGCGAAGGCGGTCACCGCCGTCCCCACCACCCGCGCCATGCCGAAGCGCTCGCCGAGCGAGGCCGCGGTCTGCGAGGCGGCGAAGAAGCCGATCGCGTTGAGCGCGAAGGCGAGGCTGAAGCCGGTCGGCGAGAGGCCGAACTGGCCGGTGTAGACGAAGGAGGCGCTGGCGAGGAAGACGAAGAAGCTCGACATCGAGAAGCCGCCGATCAGCGTCAGCCCCATGAAGGCCGGGTCGCGCAGCAGCCGCCAGAAGCCCCGCAGGAGCACGGCGGGCCGCGCCGGCGTCCGCTTCCCGGCCGCCAGCGTCTCGGGCAGGACGAAGGCGGTCAGCGCCAGGCTGACGAGGGCCGCGACCCCGAGGACGGCGAAGATGAGCCGCCAGCTGCCGACCAGCATCAGCCCGCTCCCGGCGAGCGGCGCCAGCATCGGCGAGACACTGATGACGAGCATCACCATCGCCATCAGCCGCGTCGCCGCCGGGCCGCTGTAGAGGTCGCGGATGATCGCCCGCGGCACGACCATGACCGTCGCGGCGCCGAGCCCCTGCACCAAGCGCGCGGCGATCAGCGCCTCGATCGACGGCGCGACGACGCAGCCGAAGGTGCCGAGGAGGAAGATCGCCAGCCCGACGTAGAGCGGCGGCTTCCGCCCGTACTGGTCCGCCGCCGGCCCGTAGACGAGCTGCGACACGCCGAAGGCGAGGAAGTAGGCGGTCAGCGTGAGCTGGGTCGCCTGCGCGCTCGCCCCGAGATCGGCCGCCACCTCCGGCAGCGCCGGCAGGTACATGTCGATCGCGAACGGCCCGACCGCGCCGAGAAGCCCGATCACGAGCGCGATGCGCGCCATCCCGGATTGCGCCGTCATGGGAGAACCTGCCGTCTGCTGCTGAATGCCCGGTGCCGACGCCGGGACCGGGGGGCGGCTTCTCCCCCAATCCGCCCCCGCGGTCAAGCCCGCCGCGACCGGATCGCGATCATTGAAACGGGGCGGCGTCCTTCAGTCCTCAGCCAGCCAGTTCTCGACCGCCAGCCCTTCGACGCGCGCGAACTCGCGGAGGTTGCCGGTGACGACCGTGGCGCCGAGCGCGCGCGCATGCGCCGCGATCAGCAGGTCGTTCTGCCCGATCACCGTGCCCCGCACCTCCAGCGCCGCCCGGATCCCGCCATAGTGCAGGTCCGCCGGCCGCTCGAGCGGCAGCACCGCCAACTCGGCGAGGATCGCCTCGATCCGCCGGGTGAGCTCCGGAAGCGCGCGCCTGGCGCAGCCATGGCGCAACTCGGCGGCGACGATCACGCTGGTGCAGACTGCCTCTTCCCCCACGCGCCGGAGGCGCGCCGCCGCGCCGCCGGAGGGGTTCCCCTATCTGCTCGACACCAACGGCATCAGAGGATGTCTTCTGGCTCTGCCGCCGGGTCCTCGACCTCCGGGAAGGCGACATCGAGCGGGCCCCCAGCTATCGAGCAGTCCAACCAGCCCTGCCCGCCGCACCGGCTCGATGATGAGCCGGTCGCCGTCGCGGTGGATGAGCACCCGGTCGCCCGGCAACTCGAACTCCACCGGAATCCGCACCGCCTGGCTCCGGTTGTTACGGAAGAGCCGTGCCTCCCGCACGGCTTTCTCGGCCCCCGGCATCGGGTCGCTCCTGAATGGCATATGCCGGAAGCACATACAGCCCCGCGGGCGAATCAACCCTCGCCTACTCGGCCGCCTTCGGCGCGGCGGCGCGCTCGGCCTCGAGCTCGGCGGCGCGCTTCTCGACCAGCTCGACGATATGGTCGACCATGGCGTCGTTGCCGAGCTTGTGGTGCTGCTTGCCAGCTAGGTAGACCATCCCCGAGCCCGCGCCGCCGCCGGTGAAGCCGACGTCGGTCATCAGCGCCTCGCCCGGCCCGTTCACCACGCAGCCGATGATCGAGAGCG
>NZ_CALLYO010000308.1 GCF_937858865.1 uncultured Amaricoccus sp.
TCGATGCCGCCCTCGCGGCCATCGCGCGGCTCGACGTCTGCCGGGCGGAGCCGGTGGCGATCCGGATCGAGGAGCTCTGAGCCGATGCCCGAGGCGGAGGGCGTCCTCGTCCGGCCGTCGGCGGAGGCCGACCGCGCAGCGATCCGGCGCATCTATGCCCATCACGTGCTGCACGGGCTCGGCTCGTTCGAGGAGGAGCCGCCGGATCTGGCGGAGATGACAGGGCGGCGGGCCGGGATCGTCGGGCGCGGGCTGCCCTACCTCGTCGCCGAGGCGGACGGGGTGGTGCTCGGCTACGCCTATGCCGCGCCTTACCGGGCGCGCGTCGCCTACCGCTTCACCGTCGAGGACTCGGTCTACGTGGCGCCGGAGGCGACCGGGCGCGGGCTCGGGCGCCTGCTCCTCGCCGCGCTTGTCCGCGACTGCGAGGCCTGGGGGGCGCGGCAGATGGTGGCGGTGATCGGCGACAGCGGCAACCTCGGCTCGATCCGGCTGCACGCGCGGGCCGGGTTCCGTGAGGCCGGCACGCTCCGCGCGGTCGGGCTTAAGTTCGGGCGCTGGGTCGACACCGTGCTGATGCAGCGCCCGCTCGGGCCGGGCGAGGCGACGCTGCCGGAGGGCTGACGCCGTCAGCCGAGATAGTCGGCGTCGCTCACCTGCTCCAGCCAGTCGGCGGCCCGGCCGTCCAGCGCCTCCTGGATCGCGATATGGGTCATCGCCGTGCTCGGGCCGGCGCCGTGCCAATGCTCCTCGCCGGGGGCGAACCAGACGACGTCGCCGGGACGGAGCTCCTCGACCGGCCCGCCGCGGCGGGCGGCGCGGCCGAGGCCGCCGAGGACGACGAGCGTCTGGCCGAGCGGGTGGCTGTGCCAGGCGGTGCGGGCGCCCGGCTCGAAGGTGACGCTGACGACCTGCACGCGGGCCGGCGCCGGCGCCTCGGCGAGCGGGTCGCGGCGGACGCGCCCGGTGAAATATTCGGCCGGGCCGGGGCTCGAGGGCCGGGTGCCGTTGCGGGTGATCTCCATGCGCGATGCCTCCTTGCTGGCCGGGTCGCCGTCGCGGCGCGCCGGATCCGAGCTTGCTCCGGCCAGCCGCCATGGCCTAGATGGCGCGAACAGTCGAGCTGGAAAGGGCGCCCGATGTCCGACGAACGGATCTTCTCCGACCGCATGCTGTCGCTGGGCCTCGCCCGGGTATCGGAGGCGGCGGCCATCGCCGCGGCGAAGCTGGTGGGCACCGGGGACGAGAAGGCGGCGGACCAGGCGGCGGTCGACGCCATGCGCACCCAGCTCAACATGCTCGACATTAGGGGCGTGGTGGTGATCGGCGAGGGCGAGCGCGACGAGGCGCCGATGCTCTACATCGGCGAGGAGGTCGGCAGCGGTGAGGGGCCGGAGGTCGACATCGCCCTCGACCCGCTCGAGGGCACGACGCTGACCGCCAAGGACATGCCGAACGCGCTCGCCGTCATCGCCATGGGTCCGCGTGGCTCGATGCTGCACGCCCCCGACGTCTACATGGACAAGCTGGCGATCGGGCCGGGCTACCAGGAGGGGCTCGTCCATCTCGACATGACGCCGACCGAGCGGATCCGCGCGGTGGCGCGCGCCAAGGGCACCTCGACGAGCGGCGTCATGGTCTGCGTGCTCGAGCGGCCGCGCCACCAGGACCTCATCGCCGAGATCCGTGCGACCGGCGCGCGCATCCGCCTCATCACCGACGGCGACGTCGCCGGCGTCATCCACTGCGCCGAGAGCAACAAGACCGGCATCGACATGTACATGGGCTCGGGCGGCGCGCCCGAGGGGGTGCTGGCGGCGGCGGCGCTGAAGTGCATGGGCGGGCAGATGATGGGGCGCCTCCTCTTCCGCAACGAGGACGAGCGCAAGCGCGCGCGCAGCGCCGGCATCGAGGACCTCGACCGCATCTACCAGCGCGACGACATGGTGACCCGCGACGTGATCTTCGCCGCCACCGGCGTCACCGACGGCTCGATCGTCAGCGGCGCGCGGCGCGACGGCGAGTGGATGGAGACCGAGACGATCCTGATGCGGTCGAAGACCGGTTCGCTGCGGCGGCTCTTCTACCGGCAGCACAACAACTGAGCCGTGCCCCCCGGCCGCCGGCGCTGGCTCGACGCCGCCTTCGTCGTCGTCTGGATGATCCTCTGGACCGCCGCGATCCTGATCGCGGTCTGGATGCTCGGGGCGGCGGCGCTCGAGGGTGAGCTCGGCGCGGCGGTCACCCTCGTCGTCTGGGTGGGGGCAGCCGGCTTCGGCCTCTATTCGGCCGGCCGCGGCCTGGTGCAGACCCTGGTGACCGGCAAGCCCCGCCGCCCGAACCGGCGGCGCTGGGACGACGGGATGCCGCCGCCGAGCGAGCCTCCCGAGCGGTGAATGCCCGGCGCCTGCGTTAACGAATCGAACCCGACTCTTTTAGGTGCCATACGGATTCCATACGCGTTCCAGATCGAACGAATCCCCGTAAGCCCTTGCCGCCGCACGGCTCGGCCGTCACGGCCACTTCGCCACCGGCGGCAGCGACATCAGCACCGCCTCGACGTTGTGGCCGGTCTCGAGCCCGAAGCGGGTGCCGCGGTCGTAGAGCAGGTTGAACTCGGCGTAGCGCCCGCGCTTGA
>NZ_CALLYO010000309.1 GCF_937858865.1 uncultured Amaricoccus sp.
GGGCCGACTGGAATGCGGCCGGAAAGGGGCTGGAAAGCGGCCATACGATTTGCGGTCGGGACCAGAGGTTAACGCGGGGTCGCGGGGGGCGCGCGCGCGACGGGACCGAGCCATTCACCCGACCCGGTCGCGCTGGCCGCCGTCCTGCTCGGCGCGGCGGAGGTCGAGGCCGACCTGGACCGCCCCGAAGGTGAGGTCGTGGTCGGCGGTGCGGTAGGTGCCCTCTCCCTGGCCGTCCTTGTGGCCGTCGTAGCCGAGCAGGCGGGCCCGGACCGCGCTCGGCGGCTGCGCCTCGACGTCCTCGGGCCAGGGCAGCGCGAGTTCCGCCCTGTCTGTTGCGCCCCGGCGACACCGCGCCGGGGCGGCGGAGGCGGGTCGTGCTGCGCCGGCAATGGGTTACACGGCGCGGGCGCCGCGGGCGCCTTGCGGGGGGCCGGGGCGATTGCCCTTGAATCTGCTTGACTTTGGCGCCATTTTCCGCGCGCGGGCGTGAAGGCGCCTGCGCCTCGCGCAACAGCATCGGACAACCCATGGCCAAGGAAGAGCTTCTCGAATTCCCCGGGGTCGTGACCGAACTTCTCCCCAACGCGACCTTCCGGGTGGAGCTCGAGAACGGCCATACCATCATCGCCCATACCGCCGGCAAGATGCGCAAGAACCGCATCCGCGTGCTCGCCGGCGACAAGGTGCAGGTGGAGATGACGCCCTACGATCTCACCAAGGGGCGAATCAACTATCGCTTCAAGTGACGCAGCGGCGCCGGCATCGAATCCCGTGCGCCCGCGGCTGATCCTGGCTTCGGCCAGCCCGCGCCGGCGCGATCTGCTCGCCCAGGTCGGCATTGTCCCCGACGCCATCCTCGCCACCGAGATCGACGAGACCCCGCGCCGCGGCGAGACCGCGCGCGCCTGCGCGCTGCGGCTGGCGCTCGCCAAGCTCGCGGCAGTGCCGGCGGACGAAGGCGAGGCGGTGCTCGCGGCCGACACGGTGGTGGCGGTCGGGCGGCGGCTCCTCGGCAAGCCGGGCGACGCCGGCGAGGCGGCCGCCTTCCTCGCGCTCCTCTCCGGGCGGCGCCATCGGGTGGTGACGGCCGTCGCCCTCCGCCGGGGCGGGCGGAGCCGGAGCCGGACGGTCGAGACCGCCGTGCGCCTCAAGCGCCTGTCGGGGCGCGAGATCGAGGGCTATCTCGCCTCCGGCGAATGGCAGGGCAAGGCCGGCGGCTATGCCATCCAGGGACGCGCCGGGGGCTTCATCCCCTGGATCGGCGGCTCCTACTCCAACGTCGTCGGCTTGCCGCTGACCGAGACGCTCGGGCTGCTCGAGGCGGAAGGCATCCTGCCGTGAAGGGACGGCAAATCCTGGTCGAGCCGCTCCCCGCCGGCGGGCATGCGGCGGCGCTGATGGTGGACGGACGGCTCGAGGATCTGCTCGTCGACCCCTCCCCGGCCGACCCGACGCCGCGGCCGGAGGCGATCTACCGTGCGGTTCCGGGGCGGCCGATGAAGGGTCTCGGCGGCGCGATCGTCGATCTCGGCGGCGGGCTCTCGGGTTTCCTGCGCGGCGCGAAGCTGCCGGCGCCCGGGCGGCCGCTGCTGGTGCAGGTGAGCGGCTGGGCGGAGGCGGGGAAGGCGCCGCCGGTGAGCGCGCGGCTGCTGCTCAAGGGGCGGACGGCGATCCTGACCCCCGACGCGCCGGGGATCAACGTCGCCCGCTCGCTGCGCGATGCCGGGCGGCGGGCGGAACTCGCGGCGCTGGCCGGGGCGGCGATGGCGGGGGCGGAGGCAGCGCTCGGGCTGATCCTGCGCTCGGCGGCCGGGGATGCGGCGGACGGGAATGCGGCGGACGGGGCGATCGCCGAGGAGATCGCGGGCCTCCGCCGCGCGTGGGAGGAGCTCGCGGCGGGCGGCCCGCCGGGGCTGGTCCGGGCGGCGCCGGGCGCGGCGGCGGAGGCGCTCCGCGACTGGTACGAGCCGGGGACCGCGGTGCGCGAGGCGGCGACCGCCCTCGCCGATGCCGGCATATGGGAGGAGGTCGAGCGGCTGCGCGACCCGGCGGTGCCGCTCGGGCAGGGCTCGATGACGGTGGAGCCGACCCGGGCGCTGGTGGCGGTCGACGTGAATACCGGCGGCGACCTCTCGCCGGCCGCGGGGCTGAAGGCGAATCTCGCCGCCGCGGCCGAGCTGCCGCGCCAGCTCCGCCTGCGCGGGCTGGGCGGGCAGATCGTCGTCGACTTCGCCCCGGTTCCCCGCGCCGACCGGCCGCGCGTGGAGCGGGCGCTGACCGCCGCGCTGCGCCGCGATTCCGTCGACACCACCATCGCCGGATGGACCCCGCTCGGCCATCTCGAGCTGCAGCGCAAGCGCGCCCGCCGCCCCCTCTGAGACCCCTGCAAGCGGCCCGCGAGACCGCCACCGGGCGCGCCCGCGCGCACTTGTCGCACGCGTGCGAAACCAGTCAAGTACCTGAACAATTTAAGATATCCAGAACGCGTTCACTGTTCCTTCACACTACACGACAGGGCTGGCTGAGGGCGGGATGAGGTGATCTTCTGGAC
>NZ_CALLYO010000310.1 GCF_937858865.1 uncultured Amaricoccus sp.
GGGGAGAAAAACGACTCAAGCGGCCGCCTGCGGCCGCTTTCTGCCGGAGGGAGGCCGCAAAGGCGGCCGACCGCCAAGCGCCGCCCGAGCGGGGGCCTTCAGGCCCCCCGAGGATGGCGCTCCCCCCCGACACGCCGCCACGGGCCCGCCGCGGGAAATCCTGACGAAGATGGATCGCCCTCGATCCACGGGCTTACCCACGATCTCGCGCGCGTGGTGCCCGCGTCATGCGCCGGGGGCCGCGCATGAGCCGCCTCTGGGCCTGGATCGCTTTCGCCATCGGCATGATCTACTTCTTCGTGCCGCTGATCGGCACGCTCGAATTCTCCCTCCGCATGCGCCGCGGCGTCTACTCCCTCGATGCCTACCGCGTCGTCCTCGCCGACCCGCGCTTCCAGGCCACCTTCACCTACTCGGTGGTGATGGCCCTCTTCACCATTCTCCTCGGCGTCCTCATCGTCGTCCCGACCGCCTACTGGGTCCGCCTCAAGCTCCCCGGCTGGCGCCCCTTCGTCGAGTTCCTGACGCTCCTCCCCCTCGTCATCCCGGCCATCGTCATCGTCTTCGGCTACATCCGCCTCTACAACACCTCCTCGATCCTGCCGCTGACCGGCACCGCCTCCGGCACCAACTTCCTCCTCCTCGCCGGCTACACCATGCTCGCCCTCCCCTACATGTACCGTGCCGTCGACACCGGCCTGCGCGCCATCGACGTCGCCACGCTGACCGAGGCCGCCCAGTCGCTCGGCGCCGGCTGGATCACCATCATGGCCCGCGTCATCCTGCCCAACGTCCTGGTCGCCGTCCTCTCCGGCGCCTTCCTCACCTTCGCCATCGTCATCGGCGAGTTCACCATGGCGGCGCTGCTCAACCGCCCCGCCTTCGGCCCCTACCTGCAGGTGCTCGGCGCCAACCGCGCCTACGAGCCCGCCGCCCTCGCCGTGATCGCCTTCGCCATCACCTGGGCCTGCATGGGGCTCATCAACCTCGTCACCCGTTTCCAGAAGCACACCCAGGTCCGCCGCTGATGGCCTTCCTCGAAATCGCGAAGCTCGAGAAATACTACGGCGCCACCCACGTGGTCCGCGACTTCAACCTCGACGTGGCGCAGGGCGAGTTCATCTCCTTCCTCGGCCCCTCCGGCTGCGGCAAGACGACGACGCTCCGGATGGTCGCCGGCTTCGAGACCCCGTCGGCCGGCTCGATCCGCATCGACGGCCGCGACGTGGTCAATCTCAAGCCGAACCAGCGCAACATCGGCATGGTCTTCCAGGCCTACGCCCTCTTCCCGAACCTCACCGTCGCCCAGAACGTCGCCTTCGGCCTCCGGATCGCCGGCACGCCCAAGGCCGAGGCGCAGGCCCGCGTCGCCGAGATGCTCGGCATCATCAAGCTTCCCGACCTCGGCGCCCGCTACCCGTTCCAGCTCTCCGGCGGCCAGCAGCAGCGCGTCGCCCTCGCCCGCGCGCTCGCCCCGCGCCCGAAGCTCCTCCTCCTCGACGAGCCGCTCTCCGCCCTCGATGCCAAGATCCGCGTCTCGCTGCGCCAGGAGATCCGCGCCATCCAGCGCAAGCTCGGCATCACCACCATCTACGTCACCCACGACCAGGAGGAGGCGCTCTCCATGTCCGACCGGATCGTGGTGATGAACGCCGGCGTCGCCGAGCAGGTCGGCGACCCCTTCACCATCTACAACCGCCCGGCGACCCCCTTCGTCGCCACCTTCGTCGGCCACCTGAACGCGCTCCGCGCCCGCGTCACCGACCCGGCGACCGGCGCGGTCACCATCGACGGCCAGCCGGTGACCCTCGGCCGCCCGATCGAGGCGCCGGCGGGCGCCGAGATCCCGCTGGCACTCCGCCCCGAGGCCCTCGCGCTCGGCCGGGCGCCCGGCGCCGACGCCATCCTCCGGGGCAGGGTCGAGGAGGTGAGCTTCCTCGGCTCCGTCGTCCGCGTCCGCGCCGCGCTCGAGGGCGAGGCCGGGGGCCAGCGCATCTCCTTTGACAGCTTCAACACCACCGCCCACCGCCCGCCCGGCGTGGGCGACACCGTCGAGATCAGCTTCGCCACCGTCGACGCCCTCCTCACCGAGGCCTGACGCTCGGGCAGATGACCGACCTTCCGCTCCTGCTCATCGCCGCCTTCGGCGCCGGCATCCTCAACACCATCGCCGGCGGCGGCACCTTCCTGACCTTCCCCGCGCTCGTCTTCGCCGGCATTCCCCCGGTAGCCGCCAACGCCACCAGCGCCGTCGCCGTCTTCCCCGGCTATCTCTCGGGCGCCCTCGCCTACCGGCGTGAGCTCGCCGGCTTCCGCAAGCGCGAGCTCGCCCGTCTCATCGCCATCACCCTGCTCGGCGGGCTCGCCGGCTCGCTCCTGCTCCTCGTCTCCTCGAACGAGGCCTTCTCGGCCATCGTCCCGTTCCTGCTCCTCGCCGCGACCCTGACCTTCCTCCACGGCGACCGGCTCCGCGACTGGGCGGCCCGCCACCGCGGCGGCGTCACCCCGCAGGGCGCGCTCGGCCTCTTCCTCGTCAGCGTCTACGGCGGCTAC
>NZ_CALLYO010000311.1 GCF_937858865.1 uncultured Amaricoccus sp.
CTCGGGCGGAATAGACCCGTGGTTGGCTGGCATGACGACCCTTCCAGATGGCACTTGCCCAGTAGCGCCCGCCAAGGATGTTGGCCGTTGCGTCCGACCGCGAGGCAGATTTCTCGCCTGGTTGGCGCCGGCGGCCGATGTCGTGTCGTTGGCAGCTGAAAGGGGATGTGTTCCAAGATCGACGTAGCTGTACCCGACGAGTGGCGCCCTGTCGACTTCGCCAGCGCAACAACTCCGCGCAGGGTTTCGCGCGAAAGCGCAAGAATATGTGCGAGGATGGCGCAAGGCTATGGTTGAACGCGCGGCGATTCTGTTCGAGGAAACAGCGAGGGGGCGCGCAGCATTTCGTGAAAACCTACAGCGGCGGCGGCTCCAGCCTTCTTCGTCGACAGCGTGAAGGTCGAGCCATGCTTTTCTGCCGGCTGCAGCGCGCGAGGCGCTGTTGCTAACGGTAACGTACTTCGCAGGTTCGTGAGCGTCGCGCAGCCTCGGTTCCGTCGTCTGATCGGGGTAGCGCCATGGCGAAGGCTGACGTCGCTGAAGCAGGGCTCGCGCAGGCGGTGGAACGCTTTCCGGAGGCGGCGGCAACACTGCACAGGCTGGCACGGTCCGATGCCGATTTCCGCGAGATCTGCGAGGAGTACGCGCTGGCGCAGGAGAGCCTCGCCCGGTTCGAGGCGCGCCCGGATGCCGCGGAGCGTCCGGAGGTCGACGACTACCGCACGGTGATCGCCGAGCTCGAAGGCGAAATCGACCGCATCCTGAAGGAGGCTGAACCGGACGGCTGACGCATCGCGCCGGGGGGCGCAACGAACGACAACCGGCGCGCCTGGCGGCCTGGGAGGGACGTCGGTGCGAGGCGCGCCAGCCGAAACAGGGCAACCCCATGAAGAAGTTTCCGACTGCGTTCACGATTCTCTTCGCGCTCATCATCGTCGTCGCGGCGCTGACCTGGATCATCCCCGCCGGCCAGTACGAGCGGGCGATGAACGAGACCCTCGGCCGCGAGGCGCCGGTGCCCGGCACCTACGCTCAGGTTGAGCCGAACCCGCAGGGGCTCGTCGCGGTGCTGATGGCGCCGATCGCCGGGCTCTACGACCCGGCGACGGGGATGGCGAACGCCATCGACGTGGCGGTCTTCGTGCTGATCATCGGCGGGTTCCTCGCCGTCGTCACCAAGACCGGGGCGATCGACGCCGGCATCGGCTGGCTGCTGACGGCGCTGAAGGGCCGCGAGATCTGGATGATCCCGATCCTGATGGCGGCCTTCGCTGCCGGCGGCACCAGCTACGGCATGGCGGAGGAGAGCCTCGCCTTCTATGCGATCGTACTGCCGGTGTTCATCCGGGCGGGCTACGACGCGCTGACCGGGGTCGCCGTCATCCTGCTCGGTTGCGGCATCGGGACGCTCGGCTCGACCTTCAACGCCTTCGCGACGGTGATCGCCTCGAACGCGGCCGGCGTGCCCTTCACCGATGGCCTGATGCTGCGCGTTTTCATCCTCTTCGCCTGCCTCGCGGCCGGCATCGTCTACGTCATGCGCTATGCGCGCCATGTGAAGGCCGATCCGGCGCGCTCGGTCGTCGCGGCGCAGCGCGAGGACAATATCCAGCATTTCCTGAAGGGCTCGGAGGTCGGGGCGCCGCTGCCGGAGTTCAACCGCACGCGCGAGATCATCCTCGCGCTCTTCGGGCTGACCTTCGTGCTGATGCTCTATGGCGTCATCGCCCGCGGCTGGTGGATGGGGCAGATGTCGGCGCTGTTCCTCGGGATGGCGATCATCACCTTCTTCGTCGCCAAGTTCCATCCCGAGACGAAGATGGACGAGGCGACCTTCGTCGACACCTTCGTCAACGGCGCCCGCGACCTGCTCGGGGTGGCGCTGATCATCGGCGTCGCCCGCGGCATCGTGGTGATCATGGATGCCGGGAAGATCACCGACACGATCCTGAACGCGCTGGCGCACGCGCTGGCGGGCTTCGGCAACGTGCTCTTCATCAACGTGATGCTGGCGTTCCAGACGATCCTGTCGTTCCTCGTGCCCTCGTCGTCGGGGCTCGCCGTGCTGACGATGCCGATCCTCGCGCCGCTCTCGGACTTCGCCGGGGTGCAGCGCGACCTGACCGTCACCGCCTACCAGTCGGCGAACGGCTGGGTGAACCTCTTCAACCCGACCTTCGCGGTGGTGATGGGCGGGCTCGCGATCGGCCGCGTCGCCTACGACCGGTGGCTGAGGTTCGTCTGGCCGCTGCTCGTGATCCTGGCCGTCATCATCTCGGCCTCGCTGTCCCTGAGCGCTATGGTGTCGGACGTGCCCGCGCCCGCGGCCGAGGCGCCGGCTGGCTGATGCAAATCGCGGCTGGCGAACGGCCGCTTCGGGAGGAGACCTGACCCATGCAACTCGGCGTCCATTCGGAGATCGGCAAGCTCCGCAAGGTGATGGTGTCGCGGCCGTCGCTCGCGCACCAGCGGCTGACGCCCGGCAACTGCCACGACCTCTTGTTCGATGACGTGATCTGGGTGCAGAAGGCGCGATCGGACCACGCGGACTTCGTGTTGAAGATGAAGGACCGCGGCATCGAGGTCTTCGACATCCAGGACCTGCTGACCGACATCTTCCGCGACAATCCGGAGGGGCGGGCCTTCGTCCTCGACCGGCGGATCACCGACAACCAGGTCGGGCCGGCGCTCGCCCGCATCCTGCGGCCGTGGCTCGACGAGCTCGACCCGCACCTGCTCGCCCGGCATCTGCTCGGCGGCGTCGTCTACGAGGACCTGCCCCCCGACCTGATCACGCCCCTGATGCGCGAGGCGCTGTCGGCGACCGAGTTCATCGTGCGACCGGTGCCGAACGCGCTCTTCCAGCGCGACCCCTCCTGCTGGATCTACGGCGGCGTCACCTGCAACCCGATGTACTGGCCGGCGCGCAAGCCCGAGTCGCTGTTCCAGCGCGCGGTCTACAAGTTCCATCCCGAGTTCACCGCGAACGAGTTCGAGATCTGGTGGGGCGACAGCGACGAGGACTGGGGCAACACCTCGATGGAGGGCGGCGACGTCATGCCGATCGGCCGAGGGGTCGTGCTGATCGGCATGGGCGAGCGCACGACGCGGCAGGCGGTGAACCAGGTCGCCGACGTCTTGTTCGAAAAGGGCGGGGCCGAGCGGGTGATCGCCTGCGCGATGCCGAAGTCGCGGGCGGCGATGCATCTCGACACGGTCTTCACCTGCCTCGACCACGACAAGGTGACCGCCTTCCGCGAGGTGGTCGACGAGATCACCTGCTTCTCGCTCCGCCCCGACGGCAAGGGGGACACCGAGATCACCAAGGAGAAAGGCCACCTCTTCGACGTCTACAAGGAGGCGCTGGGGCTCAAGGATCTGCTCGTCGTCGGCACCGGTGGCAACGCCTTCGACGCCGAGCGCGAGCAATGGGACGACGGCAACAACGTCGTCGCCCTCGAGCCCGGCGTGATCGTCGGCTACGACCGCAACACCCACACCAACACGCTGCTCCGGAAAGCCGGGATCGAGGTCATCACCATCGGCAGCCAGGAGCTCGGCCGCGGCCGCGGCGGCGGGCACTGCATGACCTGCCCGATCCTGCGCGATCCGGCCTACTAAGGGAGGTATCCATGTCGTTCAATCTCAAGGGCCGCAGCTACCTGAAGCTCGACGACTTCAGCCAGCGCGAGATGCTCTACCTGCTCGACCTCTCCCGCGACCTGAAGCGGGCAAAATATTCCGGCACCGAGCGCGAGCTGCTCCGCGGCAAGGAGATCTGCCTGATCTTCGAGAAGACCTCGACCCGCACCCGCTGCGCCTTCGAGGTCGCCGCCCACGACCAGGGCGCGCACGTCACCTACCTCGACCCCTCGGGCAGCCAGATCGGCCACAAGGAGTCGATGAAGGACACCGCCCGCGTCCTCGGCCGGATGTTCGACGCCATCGAGTTCCGCGGCTCCTCGCAGCACGCCGTCGACGACCTGGCGAAATACGCCGGCGTGCCGGTCTACAACGGCCTGACCGACGACTGGCACCCGACGCAGATGCTCGCCGACATGCTGACCATGGTGGAGCATTCCGACAAGCCGCGCACCCAGATCGCCTACGCCTTCCTCGGCGACGCGCGCAACAACATGGGGAACTCGCTCCTGGTGCTCGGCGCGATGATGGGCTGCGACGTGCGCATGGTGGCGCCGAAGGCGAACCAGCCGCACGACGACGTGCAGGAGATCGCGAAGAAGTGGGCCGAGCAGACCGGCGCACGGCTGATGGTGACCGACGACCTCGACGAGGGCGTGAAGGGCGTCGACTTCGTCCACACCGACGTCTGGGTGTCCATGGGCGAGCCGAAGGAGGTCTGGGCGGAGCGGATCAAGCTCCTCTCACCCTACCAGGTCAACATGGCGCTGATGAAGAAGACCGGCAACCCGACGGTCAAGTTCATGCACTGCCTGCCCGCCTTCCACAACACCGAGACCAAGGTCGGCCAGGACATCTTCGAAAAGTTCGGGATCAAGGAGATGGAGGTGACCGAGGAGGTCTTCGAGAGCCCGATGAACGTCGCCTTCGAGCAGGCGGAGAACCGCCTCCACACCATCAAGGCGATCCTCGTCGCGACGCTGGCGGGCTGACGCCATGGCCCGCATCGTCGTCGCCCTCGGCGGCAACGCCCTTCTGAAGCGCGGCGAGGCGCTGACCGCCTCGAACCAGCGCAAGAACGCCCGCATCGCGGCGGAGGCGCTGGCGCCGCTCTGCGAGGGCAACGCAGTCGTCATCACCCACGGCAACGGCCCGCAGGTCGGCCTCCTCGCGCTGCAGGAGCTCGCCTATCCGGGCGAGGACTCGCCGCTCGACGTGCTCGGGGCGGAGACCGAGGGGATGATCGGCTACATGATCGAGCAGGAGCTCGGCAACCTGCTGCCGTTCGAGCAGCCGCTCGCGACGCTCCTCACCATGGTCGAGGTCGACCCTGACGACCCCGCCTTCGCCGACCCGACCAAGTTCGTCGGCCAGGTCTACGACGAGGCCGAGGCGAAGGCGGAGGCCGCCGCCAAGGGCTGGACCGTGAAGCCCGACGGCGACAAGTGGCGCCGCGTCGTCCCCTCGCCGCTGCCGAAGCGCATCTTCCAGATCCGGCCCGTGCAGTGGCTGCTCGAGAAGGGAACGGTGGTGATCGCGGCCGGGGGCGGCGGCATCCCGACCATGTACGAGAAGGGCACGCGGCGGCTGGTCGGGGTCGAGTGCGTCATCGACAAGGACCGCGCCACGGCGCTCCTCGCCCGCGAGATCGGCGCATCGGTCTTCGTCTGCGCCACCGACGCCGACGCGGTCTACCTCGACTGGGGCAAGCCCGGCCAGCGCGCGATCCGCTGGGCGACGCCGGACGCGATGGACGCCTACAGCTTCCCGGCCGGCTCGATGGGGCCGAAGGTCGAGGCGGCGCAGGAGTTCGCCCGCGCGACCGGCGGCCGGTCGGTGATCTGCGCCCTCGCCGATGTGCCTGCGGCGGTGCGCGGCGAGAAGGGCACCACGATCGGCGACAACCCCGGCGACGACGAACCGGAGGACGGAATAGCCTTCCACTGAGGTCACGGTCCATGCCCGTCCGGCGATCCGCCGCGCCCGAGCCACTCGGCCTCGCCGCCGCCCTTGTTCCGGTGGTGGCGCTCGTCGGGCTGCTCGGCCTCTCGTTCTACCTGTTCGGCGACGCCGCGGCGGGCGGCCCGAACCAGATCGCGCTGGTCTTCTGCTCGATCCTCGCCACCCTCGTCGCCTGGCGGCACGGGCATTCGGTCGAGGCGCTGCGCGACGCCGCCGTCGCCAGCGTGACGACCGGGCTGTCGGCGATCTTCATCCTGCTCGCGGTCGGCGCGCTGATCGGCACCTGGGCGCTCAGTGGCACGCTGATGGC
>NZ_CALLYO010000312.1 GCF_937858865.1 uncultured Amaricoccus sp.
TCGTAGGCGACGACCTGGACGTGGCCGCCGAGCCCGGCGTTGATGACCGCCTGGCCGGCGCCCTGCGCCGAGAAGACGTTGGTGCCGAAGACGCCGGCGAGGTCCTGCTCGCGCTCGAGGATGGCCGCGGTCTGCTGCGTCGCCCGGGCGGCGTCGTCGAGGTTGTAGTCCGGGCCGATGACGGTGATGTCGGGATATTCGTTCTTCATCACCTCGGCGAAGCCCTGCTCGCGCCCCTCGACGGAGGAGACGTTCGGGTTGGTCGAGTTGATGTAGACCTTGCCCTTGCCGCCGATCGCCTCGGCGAGCCCGCGCGCCGAGATGCGCCCGCCCTCGACATTGTCCGAGCCGATGTAGCTGAGGGGGAAGGTCACCGGCC
The DNA here is from genome assembly GCF_937858865.1 of uncultured Amaricoccus sp. Classification (GTDB taxonomy): domain Bacteria; phylum Pseudomonadota; class Alphaproteobacteria; order Rhodobacterales; family Rhodobacteraceae; genus Amaricoccus. Next base: position 380 of record NZ_CALLYO010000312.1, read on the forward strand.
CGTCGGCATAGTCGCCGTCGCCGAGGAAGGTGTCGACGGTGATGATCCTGATCCCGGCGTCGACCGCCGCCTGCAGCGGCCCGACCATCTGGTCCTTCTCGACCGGCGCGGTGATGATGTAGTCGAGATCGCCGCGGGCGACCATCGCGTCGAGGATCGGCGTCTGCGCCTCGACCCCCCAGGTCGGCGGGACCTGCGCCACGACCTCGATGCCGAGATCGGCGGCCGCCTTCTCCACCCCGAGCTGCATCACCTGGTAGAAGGGATCGGTCACTCCCGGCAGGAAGCCGACCTTGATCTTCTCCTGCGCCGAGGCGCCGCCAGCGACGGCGAGCGCGAGCGTCGCCGCCCCCGTCAGGGCGAATAGCGATCTCCTGTTCAGCAAGGCTTGTCCTCCCTTCGGACTTCCGCCGCCTCGGACGGACGGCGTTGCCGCTCATGCTATCGGCATGCCCGGCGGTCCGCAACAGCGTGCCCGAGTTGCGCGCCCGGGTTGACGCGTCGCCCCCCGGCCAGCAAGCTCCGCCGGCCCGCCCGGGCGTTGGGCGGCAGCGAAAGGACCGGTCCGATGAAGCGCATGGGGTTCGTCCTCGGCATCCGCCCCGAGGGGATCGAGGAGTACAGGCGGCTGCACGCCGCGGTCTGGCCGGAGGTGCTGGCCAAGATCGCCGACTGCAACATCCGCAACTACTCGATCTTCCTGCGCCAGCCGGAGAACCTGCTCTTCGCCTACTTCGAGTACCACGGCACCGACTTCGCCGCCGACAGCGCCAGGATGGCCGCCGACCCGGCGACGCAGCGGTGGTGGTCGATCAACGAACCGCTGCAGCAGCCGCTCGAGACCCGCGCCGAGGGCGACTGGTGGGCCGCGACGGAAGAGGTCTTCCACGTCGACTGAGCGAGGAGGGCGGCATGACGGCCGGGGCCGGAGACTTCTACGCGCTGCACCGGCACGGCTTCGTGCGGGTCGCCACCTGCACCCCGCGGGTGCGGCCGGCCGACGTCGCCTTCAACCGCGACGCGATCATCGCCGAGGCCCGCCGCGCCGCCGCGGCCGGCGCCGACCTCGCGGTCTTCCCCGAGCTCTCGGTCTCCTCCTATGCGATCGACGACCTGCACCTGCAGGCGGCGCTCCTCGACGCCGTCGAGGCGGCGGTGGACGGGATCGTGGCGGCTTCGGCCGATCTCTCGCCCATCCTGCTGATCGGCGCGCCGCTGCGCCACGGCGGACGGCTCTACAATTGCGCGCTCGCCGTCTCCCGCGGGGCGCTTCTCGGGGTGGTGCCGAAGAGCTACCTGCCGAACTATCGCGAATACTACGAGAAGCGCTGGTTCGCCCCCGGCCGGTCGGCGGCCGGCCTCGCGATCCGCGTCGCGGGGCGCGAGGCGCCGTTCGGCGCCGACCTCCTCTTCGAGGCGGCGGACCTCCCCGGCTTCGTCCTCCATGCCGAGATCTGCGAGGACTTCTGGGCAGCGACCCCGCCCTCGACGCTCGGGGCGCTGGCCGGCGCCACCATCCTCGCCAACCTCTCGGCCTCGAACATCACCATCGGCAAGTCGGACGAGCGGCACCTGCTCTGCCGTTCGCAGTCGGCCCGCGCGCTCGCCGCCTACGTCTATTCCGCCGCCGGGCCGGGCGAGAGCACGACTGATCTCGCCTGGGACGGCCAGGGGGTCATCTACGAGCTCGGCGACCTCCTCGCCGAGTCCGAGCGCTTCCCGCCCGAGCCGACGCTCTGCCTCGCCGACGTCGACACCGGGCGCATCCTCGCCGAGCGGATGCGGATGCAGACCTGGGGCGACGCGGCCGATGCCGCGAGCCACCCCTTCCGCCGCGTCCGCTTCGACCATCGGCCGAGCCGGACCGACCTCGGCCTCATCCGCCCGGTCAGGCGCTTCCCCTACGTGCCGAACCGCAAGAGCCACCTCGACCAGGACTGCTACGAGGCCTTCAACATCCAGGTCGAGGGCCTCAGCCGCCGCTTCGAGGCGACGGCCGGGACGCATATGGTGATCGGCGTCTCGGGCGGGCTCGACTCGACGCACGCCCTCATCGTCGCCGCCAAGGTCTGCGACCGGCTGGGCCTGCCGCGCACCGCCATCCTCGGCTTCACCATGCCGGGCTTCGCGACCAGCGAGGGGACGAAGGCGAACGCCTGGAAGCTGATGGACGCTCTCGGCGTCACCGGCGCCGAGCTCGACATCCGCCCGGCGGCGCGGCAGATGCTCGCCGACATGGGCCACCCCTTCGCGGCGGGCGAGCCGGTCTACGACGTCACCTTCGAGAACGTGCAGGCGGGGCTGCGCACCGACTATCTCTTCCGCCTCGCCAACCAGCGCGGCGGCTTCGTCGTCGGCACCGGCGATCTCTCCGAGCTCGCGCTCGGCTGGTGCACCTACGGCGTCGGCGACCACATGAGCCACTATGCCGTCAACGCCGGGGTGCCGAAGACGCTGATCCAGTACCTGATCCGCTGGTGCGTCGCCTCGGGCCAGTTCGACGAGGCGACCGACGCCGTCCTCGAGGCGATCCTCGGCACCGAGATCTCGCCCGAGCTCGTCCCCGGCGCCGAGCTGCAGAGCACCGAGAGCCGGATCGGCCCCTACGAGCTCAACGACTTCTTCCTCTACCACACCATGCGCTACGGCCACCCGCCCTCGAAGGTCGCCTTCCTCGCCTGGCACGCCTGGCGCGACGCCTCGGCCGGGCTCTGGCCGATCGGCTTCCCCGAGGCGGCGCGGCGCGAATACGACCTCGCCACCATCCGCCGCTGGCTGGAGAATTTCCTCTGGCGCTTCTTCGCCATCAGCCAGTTCAAGCGGTCGGCAATCCCGAACGGCCCCAAGGTCTCCTCGGGCGGCGCCCTCTCCCCCCGCGGCGACTGGCGCGCCCCGTCCGATTCCGTCGCCGACCCCTGGCTCGACGAGCTCCGCCGCAACGTCCCGGAAGCCTGAGCTACCCGCCCAGCGCCCGCTTCAGCGCCGGATAGAGCGCGAGATACCGCTGGTAGATCTCCGCGTAGCGCGCCATCTCCCGCGGCCGCGGCTCGATGCTCCGCCCCGGCCGCACCATCGCCGCGATCCCCTCGTCGATCGAGGCGAACCGCCCGGCGCCGTGCGCCGCGAGCACCGCCGACCCGGTCGAGGGCGCATCCGGCGAGGCCGGGATCCGGACCGGCAGCCCGGCGGTGTCGGCATGGATCTGCATCCAGAGCTCCGAGGAGGTCGCCCCGCCCCCGACGGTGATCTCGTTCCCGGCGTAGCCGGCCGCGCGGAAGGCGTCGAGGATCGCCCGCGTGCCGAAGCCGATTCCCTCGATGATCGCCCGGAAGACGTGGTGCGGCTCGTGCGCCAGCGTCAGCCCGACGATCGCCCCCCGCGACAGCGGATCGGTATAGGGCGTGCGGTTGCCCTGGAAATGGTCCTGCACGATCAGCCCCTCCGCCCCCGGCTCCAGCGCCGCCGCCTTCTCGTTCAGCGCCGCGAGGTCGAGGCCGCCGCAGAATCGCCGCAGCCAGTTCACCACCGACCCGGTCGAGGTCTGCCCGCCCTCGACCACGTAGCGCCCGGGATAGACGATGTCGGGATAGGCGCCCCAGACCCCGCGGGCATGCACCGGCGCCTCGGTCACCCCGAACAGCAGGTGCGAGGACCCGGTGACGAGCGCGAGCTGCCCCGGCCGCGCCACCCCGAGCCCGATCATCCCGATCAGCGCGTCCGCACCCCCCTGCACCACCCGGACCGAGGGCCGGAGGCCGAGCGCCGCCGCCGCGGCCGGCGTCAGCGTCCCGACCACCTCGCCCGGTGCCACCACCCGCCCCGGCCACTTCGCCTCGAGCTCGCCCAGCCCGAGCGCGGCGAGAATCCCGCGCGCCCAGCCCTCCCCGCGCGAATCGTAGTGCCAGCGCAGCCCGGCGTTATCGAGCGAGCAGCAGCGCTCGCCGGTCAGCCGCAGCGTCAGGAAGTCCTGATACTCGCAGATCGTCGCCGCCGCCGCAAAGACCTCGGGCTCGTTGCGCTTCA
>NZ_CALLYO010000313.1 GCF_937858865.1 uncultured Amaricoccus sp.
CCGTCCTCGAAGACGTGGCCGAGATGGCCGCCGCAGCGCCGGCAGAGCACCTCGGTGCGCACCATGCCGAAGCTCGTGTCGCTCTCGGTCGCGACCGCGTTCTCGAGCGGCTGCCAGAAGCTCGGCCAGCCGGTGCCGCTCTCGAACTTGGTCTCCGACGAGAAGAGCGGCAGCGCACAGCCGGCGCAGGCGAAGGTGCCCTTGCGGTGCTCCTCGAGCAGCGGGCTGGTGAAGGGACGCTCGGTGGCGGCCTCGCGCAGCACGGCATAGGCCTGGGGGCTCAGCATCGCCCGCCACTCCGCCTCGGAGCGAGTGATCTCGAAGGCGGTGGCCGCCCGCGGCGCCGACCCCCTGCCGCCCGCCGCGGCCAGGGCAAGCGCCGCCGCCCCGCCCGCGACGATCGCGCGCCTCGTGAGCCTCGTCCGCATGCTCTCCTCCCGCGTGGCCTCTTCTCCCTTTACGGCCTGCGCGCCCGGACGATTACCGCCGCGCCCGCCGATCACGCGCTTTTGAGGTGGCGCGCGACGAAGGCCGCGGCGCGGTCCATCGCGGCGGCGGCCTCCGGCAGCCGGGCATGGTAGGCCTGCCAGACGTGCGGCACCGCGCGCGGGAGCTCGAGGGCGACCGCGACGCCGTCCGCCGCGAGCCGCGCCGCCATCAGCCGCGCGTCGTCACGGAGGATCTCGGCCCGGCTCGCCTGGATCAGCACCGGCGGGGCGCCGGCGAACCGGCCGAGATGCGGCGACGCCCGCGGGTCGCGCGGGTCGGCGCCGGCGAGATACTGGTCGCGGATCTCGGCGATGCGCGCCGCCGGCAGGAAGGCATCGCGCCGGGCGAGGCGCCGGAGGCTCGCACCCGAGAGGGTGAGATCGACCCAGGGGCTGAAGGCGACGACGCAGGCGGGCACCGCCGCGCCGGCCGCGAGCAGAATGTGCAGCAGCGCGAAGCCGAGCCCGCCGACGGCGCTGTCGCCGCCGAGCGCGATCCGCGCCGGCGGCACCCCCTCGGCACGGAGCGCCGCCCAGGTGGCCAGCGCATCCTCGACGGCGGCGGGAAAGACGTGCTCGGGCGCGAGCCGGTAGTCGGGCAGGAGCGCGCCCGTCCCGGCCCGCCGCGCCAGCGCCAGCACGAGGTCGGCATGCGTCCGCGGCGAGCCGAGGCAGTAGGCGCCGCCGTGCAGCCACAGCAGCACGCCCGCCCCGGCGGGCGCAGGGAGGCGCCAGGCGGCGAGCGGCGGCGCGGCCGGCAGCCGCACCTCCTGCCAGAGGCCGGGCGGCACCGGGAAGGCCAGCGCCGCGTTCGCCTCCATGCGGGCGCGTTCCGCCGCGACCGACCGCTCGCGGGCGAGCCGCGGCTTCTCGTTCAGGCGGAGCCAGGCGTCGAGCGCCCAGAGCTGCCAGGACACCCGCCCGCCTCAGCCCCGCCGCCGCTCGATCGCCTCCCAGATCCGCGCCGTGGCGTTGATGCCGTCGAAGCGCTCGAGCTCCTGCAGCCCGGTCGGCGAGGTGACGTTGATCTCGGTCAGCCAGTCGCCGATCACGTCGATGCCGACGAAGATCTGCCCCTTCTCGCGCAGGAGCGGCCCGATCGCGGCGCAGATCTCCCGGTCGCGGTCGGTGAGGCCGACCTTCACCGGCGTGCCGCCGGCGTGCATGTTCGAGCGCGTCTCGCCCGCGAGCGGCACGCGGTTGATCGCGCCCACCGCCTCGCCGTCGACGAGGATCACCCGCTTGTCGCCCTTTGCCACCGCGGGCAGGAACTTCTGCGCGATCAGCGGCTCGCGGTTCATGCCGGCGAAGAGCTCCCAGAGGGCGGTGAAGTTGCGGTCGTTCGGATCGAGCCGGAAGACCCCGGCCCCGCCGTTGCCGTAGAGCGGCTTCAGGATCACGTCGCCATGCCGGTCCTTGAAGGCCCTGAGCGTGGCGAGGTCGCGGGCGACGATGGTGGGCGGGGTGAGCTCGGGGAAGCCGAGCACCAGCAGCTTCTCGGGATAGTTCCTGACCCAGAAGGGATCGTTGACCACGAGCGTGTTCGGGTGGATGCGCTCGAGGATGTGGGTGGTGGTGATGTAGCCCATGTCGAAGGGCGGGTCCTGCCGCAGCCAGACCACGTCCTCGCCGGCTAGGTCGCGCTCCTCTTCCGGCCCGAGGGTGAAATGGTCCCCCTGCACGCGGCGCACCTCGACCGGCCAGCCGCGGGCGCGGACGCGGCCTTCGTCGAGCGCCAGCCGGTCGGGGGTATAGTAGAAGAGCCGGTGGCCGCGCGCCTGCGCCTCCTCCATGATGCGGAAGGTCGAATCCGCGGCGATGTTGATCCGCTCTATGGGATCCATCTGGACGGCGACCTTGAGGGACATGGGGGCTTGCTCCGACGGCTTCGGCCCGACTCATGGCCGAGGCGCGGGGCGCTGGCAAGCTACCAGTCGTCGAAGCTCCGCGCGTTCTCGATGCGCTCGAGCCGGCCGGAGCGGTCGACGAGCGCGAGGTCGAAGCGGCAGGGGACCGTCCCGTCGGTATGCTCGGCGAGATAGCGGCTGGCCGCCGCCCCGATGCGCGCCCACTGCCGCGGGGTGACCGTCTCGGCCCCGTGACGGCGGGCCTTCACCTCGACGAAGACGATCTCGCTCGGCAGCTCGACCACGAGGTCGAGCTCGCCCTCGGGGCAGCGCCAGCGGGCGGCACGGACATGGCCGCCGCCGCGCTGATAGTCGCGCGCGGCGCATTCCTCGGCGACGAGGCCGGCATAGTGCGAGCGGGCGGAGTGCGAAGGGGCGGCATGTCGTGCAAGCATAACTTCAGGCTAACACATCGAACACAAAGAGAACCAACACAAAACAAATGTGGGTTAACGCCGCGAGAGCTCGAGCGCCCGCGCGTAGACCTCGCGCCGCGGCAGTCCGAGCGCCGCCGCCACCGCCGCCGCGGCGTCGCGCACGCTCTGCCCGGCGAGCGCCGCCTCGAGCGCGGCGTCGAGGACGTCCGCGGCGACCGGCACCGCCACCGGTCCGCCGACCAGCACCACCACCTCGCCGCGCACCTCGGGCACCGCGGCATAGGCCTCGGCGAGTTCGCCGAGCGGCGCGCGCCGGGTCTCCTCGAAGCGCTTGGTGAGCTCGCGGCAGACCGCCGCCGGCCGGGCGGCGCCGAGCGTCCCGGCCATGTCGGCCAGCGCCGCCGCCAGCCGGCGGGGGGATTCGTAGAAGACGAGCGTCGCCGGCACCGCGGCGAGCTCGGCGAGCGCGCGGCGGCGCGCGGACTGCCGCGGCGGAAGGAAGCCCGCGAAGAGGAAGCGGTCGGTCGGCAGCCCCGCCACCGAGAGCGCCGCGAGGAGCGCCGAGGCGCCGGGCACTGCCGTCACCCTGTGGCCGGCCGCCGCCGCCTCGGCCGCCAGCCGGTAGCCCGGGTCGGCGACGAGCGGCGTGCCGGCGTCCGATACCAGAGCCACCGAGCGCCCCTCCGCCAGCGCCGCGAGGAGCCGCGGCCGCTGCGCCGCGCCGTTGTGGTCGTGGTAAGGCAGCAGCCGGCCGCGGCGGATGCCGTGGATCTCGAGCAGATGCCCGGTGGTGCGGGTGTCCTCCGCGGCGAGGATGTCGGCACGCGCCAGCACGTCGAGCGCCCGCAGGCTGATGTCGCGCGCGTTGCCGATCGGCGTCGCCACGAGATAGAGCCCGGGGGCGAGCGCCCCGCCCCTCTCGGCCGTCCCGGCCGGCGGGCCCTCGGTCGGATCGCTGTCCATTCCTCGTTTACTTCCGGCGGTCGAGACCGTTATGTGGGGGCCACCGCCTGCGGCAGAACGACACGTCAACCGACACGGGGAACGAACATGCTGTCAACCGGTTTCTCGCCCCTCGCCGGCCTGCGCGCGGCCGCGCTCGGCGCCGCGATGGCGGTGCTCGCCGCCTGTGCCGGACCGACCGGCGGCGCCGGCAGCGACGGCGTGGCGGTGGATGCCAACGCCCCTGTGAGGGTCGCCCTCCTCGTCCCCTACGGCTCGGGCGACCCCGGCCGCGAGCAGATCGCCCGCAGCCTGGAGAATGCAGCGCGCCTCGCCCAGGCCGACCTGCGCAACGCCACGATCGACCTCGCCGTCTATCCCTCGGCCGGCACCAGCGCCGGCGGCCAGGCGGCGGCGGAGCAGGCGGTGGCCGAGGGCGCCAAGATCCTCGTCGGCCCGCTCTTCTCGACCGAGACGGCCGGGGCCCAGCCGGTCGCCGCCCGCGCTGGGCTGAACGTCCTCAGCTTCTCCAACAACAGCCAGGTCGCCGGCGCCAACGTCTACATCCTCGGCACCAGCTTCGAGAACACCGCCGACCGGCTGGTCGCCTACGGCCTCTCGCACGGCCTCCGGAGCTTCGGCGTCGCCTATCCCGCCGGGCTCGAGGGCGAGGCGGCGCGCGACGCGGTGACCGCGGCGATCTCCGCCCGCGGCGCGACGCTCGCCGGCACCGAGGCCTACAATCTCTCGGTCGAGGGCATCCAGGCCGCTGCCGGCCCCGCCGCCGCCGCGCTCTCCGGCGCCGGCGCCCAGGCCGTCATCCTGACCGACGGCCCCTCCGGCGGGCTCGCCTTCATCTCCGAGGGGCTGCGCGCCAACGGCCTGACCGCGGCGCAGTTCCTCGGCATGCAGCGCTGGGACGTCTCGGCCGAGGCGCTTGCCGTGCCGGCGCTGCAGGGCGGCGCCTTCGCCGCGCCCGACCCTAACCTCGTCGCCGCCTTCAACGGCCGCTACCGCACCGCCTACGGCGAGAGCCCGCACGAGCTCGCCGGCATCGCCTACGACGGCATCGCCGCGGTCGGCGCACTGATCGCCCAGGCGCGCAGCCAGGGCGGCAGCCCCTTCTCCACCCAGCGCCTGACCCAGCCCTCCGGCTTCGCCGGCGTGAACGGCGCGTTCCGCTTCAGCAGCAATGGCCGGATCCAGCGCAATCTCGCCATGATCGAGGTGCGAAATGGCCAGGCGGTGGTCGCCGAGCGCGCGGCGCGGTCGTTCGACGCGGTCGGCTTCTGACCGCCCGGCAGCGGTCCCGCCGCCCTGGCGGGGCCTGAGCGGCCGGCCCGAAGACATCCTCGACCTTGCCGCCACGCGCGCGGCGCTCGAGGCTGCCGCCGGCGCCGCCCCCGACCCTGCCGCCATGCGCGCGGCGGCGGTCGCCGTGTTGCGCGAGGCCCATGCCGAGGGCCGCGCCACCATCGCCGCCGCCATCGCCGCCGCCCCGCGCGCGGCGCACCGGGCGATCCACGACTACGCCTGGCTGGTCGACCGCATCGTCCGCCTCGCGCTCGATTTCGCCGCCGACTGGCTGCATCCGCTCCCCAACCCGACCTCGGCGGAGCGGATCTCGGTGCTGGCGGTCGGCGGCTACGGCCGGGCGGAGATGGCGCCCTTCTCCGACGTCGACCTCCTCTTCGTCACCCCCTACAAGCAGACTCCCTGGGGCGAGAGCCTGATCGAGAGCGTGCTCTACTGCCTCTGGGACCTGCGCCTCAAGGTCGGCCATTCCGTCCGCACCATCGACGACTGCCTGCGCCAGGCCGAGGCCGACCTCACCATCCGCACCAGCCTGCTCGAGCACCGCCACCTCTGGGGCGACCCGGGCCTCGCCGAGCGGCTCGGCGCCCGGCTCTGGAAGGAGCTCTTCGCCGCCACCGGCCCGGAGTTCGTCGAGCAGAAGCTCGCCGAGCGCGCCCGCCGCCATGCTCGCCAGGGCAGCTCGCGCTACCTGCTCGAGCCGAACGTGAAGGAGGGCAAGGGCGGCCTGCGCGACCTGCAGACCCTCTTCTGGATCGGCAAGTACCTGACCCACGCCGAGACCAGCGAGGACCTCGTCGGCGCTGGCGTCTTCACCCCCGAGGAATACCGCGTCTTCGCCGAGGCCGAGGCCTTCCTCTGGACGACGCGCGTCCACCTGCACCTGCTCGCGGGCCGCGCCAGCGAACAGCTCACCTTCGACGCCCAGGTGGAGATCGCGGGCCTGCTCGGCTACCAGGCGACCGAGGGCCAGCGGGCGGTCGAACGCTTCATGCAGGCCTACTTCATCCACGCCAAGCACGTGGGCGACCTCACCCGCATCTTCCTCGCTGCCCTCGAGGCGCGCCACGTCAAGCCCCGCCCGAGCCTCGGCGAGAAGCTCCGCACCGTCTTCGTCTTCGGCCGCGACCCGACCGGCCCCGGCTTCCGGCTGAAGAACGGCCGCCTCGACTTCGTCGACGAGAAGGCCTTCGACCGCGACCCCGTCAACATCCTGCGCCTGTTCGAGGAGGGGCTCGAGACCGACATCCCCATCCACCCCGACGCGCTGCGCCGGGTGGCGGCGAACCTCCCCCTCGTCGACGACGCGATGCGCGCCTCGCCCGAGGCGAACCGCATCTTCCTCGACCTGCTGCTCAGCCACAACAACCCGGAGCGGGCGCTGCGACTGATGAACGAGGTCGGCGTCCTCGGCGCCTTCATCCCCGAGTTCGGCCGCATCGTCGCGATGATGCAGTTCAACATGTACCACCACTACACGGTGGACGAGCACACGATCCGCACCATCTCGACCCTCTCCCAGATCGAGCGGCGCGAGCTCGGCGACGAGCTCCCGATCGCCACCGAGATCATGGCCAAGGGCATCGAGCGCCGCCCGCTCTACGTCGCGCTCCTGCTGCACGACATCGGCAAGAGCTCCGGCCGCGACCATTCCGAGGTCGGCGCCGAGACAGCCGAGCGGCTCTGCCCGCGCCTCGGCCTCGACGCCGAGGAGACCGAGCTGGTCGCCTGGCTGGTGAAGAACCACCTGCTGATGTCCGACACCGCCCAGAGGCGCGACCTCGCCGACCCGCGCACGGTGCGCGACTTCGCCCAGGCGGTGAAGAGCCCGACGCGGCTGAAGCTGCTGACCGTCCTCACCGCCTGCGACATCCGCGGCGTCGGCCCGGGGGTCTGGAACAACTGGAAGGCGATGCTGCTCCGCACCCTCTACAACGAGACGCTCGAGTATCTGACCGGCGGCAGCCAGGCCTCAAGCCGCCCCGAGCGCGAGGCCGCAGCCAAGGCGGCCCTCGCCGCCGCACTGCCCGAATGGTCCGAGGCCGCGATCGCGGCCGAGTGCGCCCGGCACTATCCGCCCTACTGGCTCGGCTTCGACACCCGCACTCACCGCATCTTCGCCGAGCTGGTGCAGCAGGTCTCCGAGACCGAGCCCGCCATGCGGATCGAGCTCGACCTGTCGCGCGACGCCACCCAGGCCTGCTTCGCCATGGCCGACCACCCGGGCATCTTCGCCCGCCTCGCCGGCGCGCTCGCGCTCTCCGGCGCGAACGTCGTCGACGCGCGCACCTACACCACGACCGACGGCATCGCCACCGCCGCCTTCTGGATCCAGGACGCGAGCGGCAAGCCATTCGAGAGCGACCAGCTCGCCCGGCTGAAGCGGGCGGTCAACCGCATCCTCAGGGGCGAGATCATCGCCCGCGACGCGCTGAAGGACAAGGACCGGATCAAGAAGCGCGAGCGCGACTTCACCGTGCCGACCCGGATCACCTTCGACAACGCCGGCTCCGACATCTACACCATCATCGAGGTCGAGACCCGCGACCGCCCCGGCCTCCTCTACGACATCGCCCGCACGCTGACCGCCAACGGCGTCTCGATCGCCTCGGCGATCATCGCCACCTACGGCGAGCAGGCGGTCGACGTCTTCTACGTGAAGGACCTCTTCGGCCTGAAGCTCCTGACCGAGAGCAAGCGCCGCCAGCTCGAGACCCGCCTCAGGGCCGCCATCGCCCC
>NZ_CALLYO010000314.1 GCF_937858865.1 uncultured Amaricoccus sp.
GGGGCGAAAGGGGCGTTCACGATCGGGGGATCGCCGCCGCGATCGCCGGCCGCGCCGGTTGCGGGGGGCGGCGCGCCCGCCGTAGCCTGCGGCGTGGCAGGAAGGAGGGCGGGCTCTGCGCAGGCTCGCGGCGATGCTGGCGGTGGTGGCGGCGCTGGCGGCGGGCGGGCCGGCGGCGGCGCTGTCGCTCATCCGCGATGCGGAGATCGAGCATACGCTGGGGCGCATCGCCGATCCGTTGCTGCGCGCCGCCGGGCTGCGGCCGGGGGCGGTGCGGATCTACATCGTCAGCGACCGCGAGCCGAACGCCTTCGTGGCCGGCGGGTCGAACATCTTCATCCATACCGGGCTGATGACCGAGCTCGATTCGGTCGACGAGCTCAGGGCGGTGATCGCGCACGAGATCGGGCATATCACCGGCGGGCACCTGGCGCGGCGGGGGGATGCGACGCGCGGGGGCGCGGGCATCGCCGCGATCGGGATGCTCGGGGCGCTGGCGGCGGCGGCGGGCGGCGTGCCCGAGGCGAGCGTCGCCATCGCCGCGGGCAGCGCGCAGGTGGCGCACCGGAGCGTGCTCGCCTACAGCCGCGGCGAGGAGGCGAGCGCGGACCAGGCGGGGTTGCGCTATCTGGCGGCGGCGGGCGGCGACCCGGAGGCGATGCTCGACGTGCTCGACCGCTTCCGCGGGCAGGATGCGCTGCTCGCGGCGGGGCACGTCGATCCCTATGCCCAGAGCCATCCGATGTGGAGCGAGCGGATGGCGCTGATCGAGGACCGGGTGGCGAAGATGCCGCCGGGCAAGCCGCCCTCGGCGGAGGACGCCTACTGGCACGGGCGGATGGTGGCGAAGCTCGACGCCTTCCTCGGCAGTCCGGCGCAGACGCTGCGCAAGTATCCCGAGCGCGACGGCTCGGAGGCGGCGGAGCTGGCGCGGGCGATCGCCTGGCACCGGCGGCCGGACGGGGCGCGCGCGGGGGCGGCGATGCGGGCGCTTCTGGCGGCGCGGCCGGACGATGCCTACTATCTCGACCTCGAGGCGCAGTTCCTGCTCGAGAGCGGCAAGGCGGCGGCGGCAGCCGGGGTCTACCGGCGGGCGGCGGGGCTGGCGCCGAAGGAGCCGCTGATCCTCGGCGGGCTCGGGCGGGCGCTGCTCAACATGGACGAGGCGGCGGCGACCGCGGAGGCGCGCAACGTGCTGGAGCAGGCCTTCGCGCTCGACAAGGCCAACGGGGCGGTGCTGCGCGACCTGGCGCTGGCCGAGGCGCGGCTCGGCAACGAGGGGGCGGCGGCGCTGGCGACGGCGGAGCGCTTCGCGGTCGAGGGGCGGTTTCGCGACGCCGACCGGAATGCCGAGCGGGCGGCGGCGCTCTTGCCGGAGGGGTCGCCGGGCTGGCGCCGGGCGCAGGACATCATTAGCATGGCGCGACGCGCGCTGAAGTGAAGGACCCGATGCGAGCTTTCCTTGTTCCCCTTGCCGCCGCCCTGATGGCGCTGGCGATCGCCCTGCCCGGCTCGGCCGACGAGCCGCAGGCCTCCTCGCCCTTCTCCCCGGCGGAGCGGGAGGCGCTGCACGCCGAGATCCGCGGCTACCTGCTCGCCCATCCCGAGGTGCTGCAGGAGATGATCGCGCTGCTCGAGCAGAAGCAGCAGGCGGCGACGGCGGAGAACGACCGCAACCTCGTGGCGATGAACGCGGACGCGATCTTCGACGACGGCTTCTCCTGGGTGGGGGGCAACCCGGAGGGGGCGTTCACGCTGGTGGAGTTCCTCGACTACCAGTGCGGCTTCTGCCGGCGGGCGCAGCCGGAGGTGGTGGAGCTGCTCGCGAGCGACGGCGACATCCGGCTGATCGTCAAGGAGATGCCGATCCTCGGGCCGGGCTCGGAGCTGGCGGCGCGGGCGGCGGTGGCGACGATGATCGCGGAGGGCGAGGAGAAATACGCCGCGCTCCATGCCAAGCTGATGACGGTCGAGGGCGGGATCACCGACGCGAGCCTCGATGCGGCGCTGACCGAGGTGGGGCTCGACCCGGCGGCGATCCGCGCGGCGATGCAGGATCCGGAGGTGGAGCGGCGGCTGGGCGAGACGCGGGCGCTGGCCGAGAAGCTCGCCATCGCCGGCACGCCGACCTTCGTCTTCGACGACCGGATGGTGCGCGGCTACCTGCCGCTGGCGCAGATGCGGGCGCTGGTCGCGGAGGTGCGGGAGGACGGCTGAGCCGCCGCCCGGGCCGCCGCCGGAGGTGTGCCCGGGCACGGGGTGGGCACGCGTGCCCATTTGGTCAAGCCATTGATATCGCTGAAGAAGGGCCTTCAGCGTAAAGGAAATGGCAACCTTCGTTAACGCGGCCGGGCACGGGCCGGTGTGCCCGCCCGCGCCGGCGAGATTTCCGCCCTTCCAACCCCGCGCCGCGCCGAATATACAGGAACCTGCCCCGGGGCCGGGTGAGGCGGCGAAGTCCGCGACAATAAGAACAGGGCGCACATGAGCAAAAGACCGCAGGAGTCGGACATAGAGTTCATCAAGGCGCTGGCCGAGCTCCTGCGCGCGAACGATCTCACCGAGATCGAGGTGAACCGTGACTATGGCGACGACGACGGGCTGACCGTGCGCGTGGCCCGGCAGGGGACGGTGGTCGCCGTCCCGACCCATGCGCCGGCGCCGGTCGCCGCGGCCCCTGCCCCGGCGGCATCGCCCGCCCCGGTGCCGGGGCCGGCGATGCCCGTCGATCCGGCCGACGATCCGGGGGTGGTGCCCTCGCCCATGGTCGGCACCGTCTACCTGCAGCCCGAGCCGGACGCCCCGCCCTTCGTCCGGGTGGGCGACCAGGTGAGCGAGGGGCAGACGATCCTGATCGTCGAGGCGATGAAGACGATGAACCAGATCGCCGCTCCGCGCGCCGGGCGGGTGAAGCGCATCCTCGTCGCCGACGGCCAGCCGGTGGAGTTCGGCGCGCCGCTCCTCATCCTGGAATGAGCGCGGCATGTTCAAGAAGGTCCTGATCGCCAACCGGGGCGAGATCGCGCTGCGCATCCACCGCGCCTGCAAGGAGATGGGCATCCAGACGGTGGCGATCCATTCGACCGCCGATTCGAACGCGATGCACGTCCGGATGGCGGACGAGAGCGTCTGCATCGGGCCGCCGCCGGCGGCGACGAGCTATCTGCTGATGCCGGCGATCATCGCCGCCTGCGAGATCACCGGCGCCGAGGCGATCCATCCCGGCTACGGCTTTCTCTCGGAGAACGCGAAGTTCGTGCAGATCTGCGAGGACCACGGCCTCACCTTCATCGGGCCCTCGTCCGAGCATATCCGCCTGATGGGCGACAAGATCACCGCCAAGGAGACGATGAGGACCCTCGGCGTGCCCTGCGTGCCGGGCTCGGACGGGGCGGTGCCGACGCTGGAGGAGGCGCGGCGGATCGCCGGCGAGATCGGCTATCCGGTCATCGTGAAGGCGACGGCCGGCGGCGGCGGGCGGGGGATGAAGCTCGCCCGCTCGGAAGCCGACATCGACGGCGCCTTCCAGACCGCGCGGGCGGAGGCGAAGGCGGCCTTCGGCAATGACGAGGTCTATCTCGAGAAGTATCTCGGCGCGCCGCGGCACATCGAGGTGCAGATCTTCGGCGACGGCAAGGGCAAGGCCGTGCATCTCGGCGAGCGCGACTGCAGCCTGCAGCGGCGGCACCAGAAGGTGATGGAGGAGGCGCCCTCGCCGGCGATCGACGCGCGGACGCGGGTCAGGATCGGGCGGATCTGCGCCGACGCGGTGGCGAAGATCGGCTACGCCGGCGCCGGGACGATCGAGTTCCTCTACGAGAAGGGCGAGTTCTACTTCATCGAGATGAACACCCGCCTGCAGGTGGAGCATCCGGTCACCGAGGCGATCTACGACGTCGACCTGGTGCAGGAGCAGATCCGCGTGGCGGCGGGGCTGCCGATGTCGTTCAGCCAGGCCGACCTCGAGCCGTCGGGGCACGCGATCGAGTGCCGGATCAATGCCGAGCGGCTGCCGCAGTTCCAGCCGAGCCCGGGGCGGGTCGACACCTACTATGCGCCGGGCGGGCTCGGGGTGCGCATGGACAGCGCGATCTACGGCGGCTACGTCATCCCGCCCTACTACGACAGCCTGATCGGCAAGCTCATCGTGCACGCGCGGACGCGGCCGCTGGCGCTGGCGCGGCTCCGCCGCGCGCTCTCCGAGCTGGTGGTGGACGGGGTCGACACGACGACGCCGCTCTTCGACGCGCTGCTCGACGAGCCCGACATCCAGAAGGGCGACTACAACATCCACTGGCTGGAGAAGTGGCTCGCCGAGGAGCGCTGACGGCGGTGCGAGACGAGCTGCCCGAGATCACGCCGACGATCCTCCTGCAGGCCTATGCCTCGGGGGTCTTTCCGATGGCGGAATCGGCCGACGCGGGCGAACTCTTCTGGGTCGATCCCGCGCAGCGCGGCGTGCTGCCGCTCGACGGGCTGCACGTGCCGCGGCGGCTGGCGCGGAGCTTTCTCAAGGACGCGTTCGAGATCCGCATCGACGGCGACTTCGCCGGCGTGGTCGCCGCCTGCGCCGCGCGGGAGGAGACCTGGATCAATGCCGAGATCGAGCGGCTCTACCGCGAGCTGCACCGCATGGGGCATGCGCATTCGGTGGAGATCTGGCAGGAGGGGGCGCTCGCCGGCGGGCTCTACGGGGTGGCGCTCGGCGCGGCCTTCTTCGGCGAGAGCATGTTCAGCCGCCGCCGCGATGCCTCGAAGCTCGCGCTGATCGCGCTGGTCGCCCGGCTCCGCGCCGGCGGCTTCCGCCTGCTCGACACCCAGTTCGTGACCCCGCACCTGGCGCGTCTCGGGGCGATCGAGGTGAGCCGGGCCACCTATCGCCGCGCCCTGGAGGCGGCGGTGAACCGGCCGGCCGACTTCCTGGCGCTCCGCCCGGACGCCGACCGTCAGCTCCTGCTGCAGCTCAGCACCCAGACGTCGTAGCGCGGGTGGTCGAGCGCCGAGAGCGCCGGCGAGGAGGCGAACATCCAGCCCGAGAAGCGCGGCGCCGGCTCGCGGATGTCGCGGATGCGGAGGAAGGCGAAGGCGTCGGCGCCGGGCTCGGCGCGCGGCACGCGGCAGTCCTCGGCGGTGATCTCGAGATGGCCGAAGCTGGTGGTCTCGCCCACCGTCATGTCGATGTCGCGGGTGGTGCCGTTCAGGTTGTCGAGCGCGCGCAGGTGCAGGACGCGCGCCTCGACCGTCGCCTGGGTGTCGTCCACCCGGGCCGACTGCGCCGCGACCGCCTGTCCGGCAGCGAGGGCGAGGGCGATGCCGAGGAGCGCGGGGCTCATTTGCCGGTCCCGAAGCGCATGAGCAGATTGAGCAGGCTGACCGAGCCCTGCGTGTTCACCACCTCGTCGCCGCTCTCCAGCACCTCCTCGGCCGCCCCCGGGGTGATCTCGACGAAGCTGCCGCCAAGCAGGCCCTCGGAGGCGATCTTGACGTCCGAGTCGGTCGGCAGGCGCAGCTTGCCGTCGACGGTGAAGGTGGTGCGCGCCTCGAAGGTCGCCGGGTCGAGCTCGAGGCCGGTCACGCTGCCGACGTTGATGCCGGCGAGCCGCACGTCGGTGCCGACGGTGATCCCCTCGGCGCTGCGGAAGTTCGCGTGCAGGACCGTCGTGTCGCCGCCCATCTGCAGGCCGCGGCTCTGGCCGGCGTAGAAGACGAAGCCCGCGGCGGTGGCGAGGACCACCGCGCCGATCACCGCCTCGGCCGCGCTGTTCGCCATGGCTCGCCTATTCCGGTGTCCAGGCCTCGTAGTCCGGCCGCGCCTGCCGGTTCCCGGCGAGGATGCTGCCCGGCGGGCGGTAGGCGAGATCGGTGCCGGTCATGTTCGGCACGTAGGGCTTCTGCCAGGGCCGGCGCGGCAGCGGCGACGTCGTCGGCGGCTCCTGCCAGGTGTGGTGCAGCCAGCCGTGCCACTCGGGCGAGATGCGGCTGGCCTCGACCTCGCCGTTGTAGATCACCCAGCGCCGCGAGCCGTCGGCATTCTGGTAGAAGACGTTGCCTTCGGCGTCCTCGCCGACGCGCTTGCCGTGGCGCCAGGTGAAGAACTGGGTGCCGAACGTCTGGCCGTTCCACCAGGTGAAGAACTTGAGCAGGAACGTCTTCAGTCCCATGGGCATCCTCCGCTTCCGCCCCTTATGGCGCATGCGCCGGCGGGGGTCCAGCGGCTACGCGCGCGGCGGGGCGCCGCGCGCGCAAGGGGGTCAGCTCATGAAGAAGGCCTGCGTGCCGTGCGCCTCGATCGCCTCGGCGAGGCGGCCGAGGGCGTGGACGTAGGCGGCGGTGCGCATCGGGATTTCCTTCTCGCGGGAGATGTTCCAGATGGCGCGGCCCTCGCGCTCCATGATGGTGCGCAGCCGCACGTGCACCTCCTCGAGCGGCCAGTAGTAGCCGTGCCGGTTCTGCACCCATTCGAAGTAGGAGACGGTCACGCCGCCGGCGTTGGCCAGTATGTCGGGCAGCACCACCACGCCGTTCGCGGCGAGGATCTGGTCGGCCTCGGGGGTGAGCGGCCCGTTGGCGAGCTCGAGCACCACCTTCGCCTTCAGCCACGGGGCGTTGCGCGCGTCGATCATGTTCTCGAGCGCGGCCGGCACGAAAAGATCGCAGCCTACGCCGGGGAGCTCTTCCGCGGGCAGCAGCGCGTGGCCGTCATGCCCGACGGTGTCGACCACCGAGCCGCCCGCGTCCTTGGCGGCGATGAGCTTGTCGACGTCGAGCCCGGCGTCCGAGGCGACCGCGCCGTGCGAGTCCGAGACGGCGACGATGCGGTGGCCGTCGGCGACCATCAGCCGCGCGATGTGCTGGCCGGCGTTGCCGAAGCCCTGCACGGCGACGCGCATCTCCTGGCCGAGCCCGAGCTCGTCCGCGAGGTGCCTGACGAGGTAGTAGCCGCCGCGCGCCGTGGCGTCGCCGCGGCCGAGCGAACCGCCGAGGGCGATCGGCTTGCCGGTGATGACGGCCGGCTCGGCCTGGCCGACGATCTGGGAATATTCGTCGGCCATCCAGCCCATCACCATCGAGTTGGTGTAGACGTCGGGTGCCGGGATGTCGCGGTCGGGGCCGATGATGCGGGCGAAGGCCTGGATGTAGGCGCGCGACAGGCGCTCGAGCTCGGCCTTGGAGAGCTCGCGCGGGTTGACCTGCACCGCGCCCTTGCCGCCGCCGTAGGGGAGCCCCATGACGGCGCACTTGAAGGTCATCCAGAAGGCCAGCGTCTCGACCTCGGCCGAGCTGGCGTCGGGATGGTAGCGGATGCCGCCCTTGGTCGGGCCGCGGGTGTCGTCGTAGCGGCAGCGCCAGCCGACGAAGGACTTTCGCGACCCGTCGTCCATGCGGATCATCAGCCGGACCTTGGTCGTCTCGCGCGGGAACTTCAGCTTCTCGATCACGTCCTGGTCGACGTTCAGGTGCTTGGCGGCTTCGTCCAGGCGCTGGAGGGCGTGCTCGAAAATGCTGTCGTCCGACATCATGGCTCCTATAAGCGGAAGTAGCGGCCGAATAATCCGGCAGACCTCGCATATCGGATGAGGATCCCGACTGCAACCGCAGAGGGATGCCGTGTAACCGCCCTGAATGTCGGCCGTTTCAACCTGAGGGATAGTGGCCGGACACCGCCGGGCGCGTTGCGCCCGGGGTCAGGAGGCCGATGCGGAGCCTTCCTTGCGATCGGCGTAGATGAGCAGCGGCTCGCCCTTGCGGGTGATGCACTCCTCGTTGACGA
>NZ_CALLYO010000315.1 GCF_937858865.1 uncultured Amaricoccus sp.
GGCCGTGAGCGAATGAGGGCTTCGAGGTAGTCGGGGTCCCATCCGGCGATCTTCCTTCGGGACTTGAGGGATCGCTTGTCGGTGGCGGTTCGGACGAGGTTGAGGGCGAAGTGGCGGACGGTGGCCATGTTGCGGGCGCCGTGGCCCCTGCGGAGGCGGGACTGGTCGTCGGCGAAGGTGACGTCGAGCACCCAGTGCAGGCGGTTCTCGATCGCCCAGTGCTCGCGGACGGCCGTGGCGGCCTCGGCTGCGGAGAGGGCGCGGGAGGAGATGAAGAAGCGGGTCTCGCTGCGGGTTGCGCCCCTGGCCTCGACGCGGGTCTCGGCGCGGAGGAGGCAGGCCGCGCCCGGCAGGCGCACCTCGCCCGGGAAGCGGCGACCGCCGTCGAGCCAGTCGGTGTCGCGGAGAACGGTCATGCGGCGCTCCTCGAGGCGGCCGTGGCCCTTGTCGAGATCGGCGTGGGTGTCGAGCGTGGCGGCGGGCGCCTCGGCGAAGGCGGCCTCGACCTCGGCGCGGAGCGTCGGCTGGTTGGCCTTCACCGCGAGCAGGTAGTCCGCACCCTGGGCGAGGATCGCCGCGGCGACCTCGCCGTTGGTGGCGATGGCGTCGATGGAGACGAGCGCGCCCTTGAGCCCTCCCTCGGCGCCGAGCCGCTCGAGGAGGAGGGGGATGGCGGCGAGCTCGTTCGCCTTGTCGGGCACGGCTTCCTGCGCCAGCACCAGGCGGGCGGTGGTGGCGAAGGCGGAGACGAGATGCAGGGGCGCGGTGCCTGCACCCTTGTCATGGCTGCGGCGCGAGGTCTTGCCGTCGATGGCGACGAGCGCGGCCTTGTCCGGCCAGCTCTCCCGCACCCAGCCGGCGAAGGCGCTCGCGAAGAGGTCCGGGTCGATCCGGTTCATCAGGATGGTGAGCCAGCGCTCGCCGGGGACGCCGTCGGCGTAGGGCAGGTGCCGGCGGAGGAAGTCGAGGTGCGCGGCGCCCCAGGCGGCGATGTCCTCGTAGTCGTCGCAGTCGGCGATGGTGCCGCAGACCACGAGCAAAAGGATCTCGTCGAGCCGGTGGGTGATCCGCCGCACGTCGCGCGGATCCTCCACCACGGCGAAATGCTCAAGCAGCGCCGTCAGGCGCGACTTCCGGGGCAGGGTCTCGGCGGTAGGGATCATCGACGGCTCCGATTCAGCGGCGCCGCATCGATTCAGAGAAATCCCTACCTGTCACCTGTCATATGAGTTCGGAGCCCTGGCTCACCTCTCAAGCGGCTGGAACGAACCGTTACTCAGGGTTAAGCTCCTCGCTTGGAAGGAGGATATCGCGCTTCCACGAGGAAGGGTGTCTTGGGCGTAGCATGCCTTTCCACGGAACATGTCGAGCCGCGACATCAGTTCGATGCGTGGCGCGAATGGTTCTCGCCCATTCTCGAGATCGATCCCCTCGGCCGGGACTCCGAAAGTTTCGTCGCCTCGAACCGGGCCTGGGACCTTGGCGGGCCGGTCGTGAGCCGCGTCTCGGCGCCCCCGGTGCTGGTCCGGCGGACGAAGGCGAACATCGCCAGAGCGCCGGCCGACCACTGGATGGTGAGTTGTTGCAAGAGGGGAGCAGGTCAGGCTGGATATGGGCCCAGCAGGCGGCCTCGAGCACGCGTGTCGCCCCGTCGGGACGGGTCTCCATAGAGTCGTTGAAGCCGGCGAAGCCATCGGCGTGCAGCACCCCGGCGAAGTCCTGCAGATCCGCCCGGCGATGTGCGCCCTTGCGGTCGCGGCTGTAGAGACAGCAGGCAGCGGGCGGTGTCCTGGCGTCGCCAGCGGGCCGTCGCGGACATAGACATCGCCGCGGCTGACCGACCTGCCGGGAGCAACGGTGCGATCAACGCACGTGCCCGATCCGTCACATCGCCTTGCATAGCCC
>NZ_CALLYO010000316.1 GCF_937858865.1 uncultured Amaricoccus sp.
CTCCTCGGTGGCGTCGGGGGCGATGACGACCTCGGTGAAGATCTCGGCGATCGCCGCCGCCGTCGCCGCGTCGAGCGTGCCGTTCAGCGCCACGATGCCGCCGAAGGCGGAAGTGCGGTCGCAGTCCCAGGCGGCGCGGTAGGCTTCGAGCAGGTTCGCGCCGCGGGCGACGCCGCAGGGGTTGGCGTGCTTGATGATGGCGCAGGCCGGGCCGTCCGCGGGGGCGAACTCGGCGACGAGCTCGAAGGCGGCGTCGGTGTCGTTGATGTTGTTGTAGGAGAGCGCCTTGCCCTGCAGCTGGCGGGCGGTGGCGACGCCCGGGCGGGTGCTGCCGTCGCGGTAGAAGGCGGCCCCCTGGTGCGGGTTCTCGCCGTAGCGGAGCGGCTGGGCGAGCGTGCCGGCGAAGCTGCGCCGCCGTGGGGCGGGGTCGCCGAGGGCGCCGGCCATCCAGCCGGAGACCGCCGCGTCGTAGGCGGCGGTGCGGCCGAAGGCGGTGAGGGCGGCGGCGCGGCGGAAGGCGAGCGAGGTGGCGCCGGCGTGCGCCTCGAGCTCGGCGAGGAGCGGGGCATAGTCCTCGACGTCGGTGAGGACGGTGACGAAGCCGTGGTTCTTCGCCGCCGAGCGCAGCATCGCCGGGCCGCCGATGTCGATGTTCTCGATGCAGGCGGCGAAGTCGCCGCCGCCGGCGACGGTCGCCTCGAACGGGTAGAGGTTGACGACGAGGAGGTCGATCGGGGCGATGCCGTACTCGTCGAGCGCAGCGGCGTGCGCGGGCAGGTCGCGGCGGGCGAGGAGGCCCGCGTGCACCATCGGGTGCAGCGTCTTGACCCGGCCGTCGAGCATCTCGGGGAACTCGGTCACCTCGCTGACGTCGCGGACCGGCAGGCCGGCGGCGCGCAGCGCCTGGGCGGTGCCGCCGGTCGAGAGCAGCTCGACGCCGCGGGCGACGAGGCCCTCGGCGAGCGGCAGGAGGCCGGTCTTGTCGGAGACGGAGATCAGAGCGCGCCGGATCGGCACCAGGTCGGGAAACATGCGGCGGGCGGCTCCTCGCGGCCAGGGGCGGTCCCGCGGCGCTCAGGGCGCGGCGCGCGCCTCGGCGATGCGTCCGAAGGACCAGGTGACCTGGCCGAGATACTCGACCACCTCGCTCCGGACAACCACCTGCCGGGTGGGGAGAGGTGCGGCGGCTGCGGGGTCGAACCAGACCGAGTCCTCGAGCGAGAGCAGGCCGCCGCCGGTGCGGAACATCCAGACCTCGCCGCTCGGCAGCGCGAGGAGCACGAGCTGGCGCCCCTCGTCGAGCTCGGGGGTGACGGCGGGGTGGAGGTGGAAGCGGGCGGCGAAGCCGAGGCGGCCGGCGGCGGCGGCGCGCTCGAAGCGGTCGCGGGCGCCGGCGTCGGGGACGGTGAGGATGTCCTCGCCGCGGACCTCCTGCCCGCGGGCGTCGACGTAGAGCCGGCGCTCCTGCAGGAGGCCGTGGCTGGCGACATAGCCGTCCTGGGTGGCGAGGAGCCACTGGCCGGTCGCGTCCTGGGCCTGACGGACCGAGACGAGCGCCGGGCCGTCGGTGAGCGGGGTGCCGAAGGTGCGGGCGGCGAGGCCGCGGTCGGGGAAGCGGGCCGAGGAGCACCCGTCGACCTCGATGCCCGACTGCGCCGCGGTCCGGCGGGAGAGGAGCGTCCAGTCGCCGCCGAAGGCGCGGCCGGGGCCGGCGTTGACGACGAGGCGCTGGCGGCCGGCGCTCATCTCGAAGGCGAGCGTGGCGGCATGGGCGGTGAGCGCGCCGGGGCCGGCCGGCGGGGCGGCGCCGTCCATCACCACGACGACGCGGCCGCCGGCGAGGCGGGCGAAGCCCATGGGCAGGCGCGGCTTCGGCTGGGCGACGAGGCGGAGCTCGGCGAGCGCCTGGTCGATGCGCTCGGGCGTGCCGGCGCCGCCGCCGTGGAAGCGCGCCACCCCGCCGTCGCCCATGCGGAGCGGGCGGAGCACCGGGACGGCGCGGACGATGGCCGAGAGGTGCGGCGCCATCGCCTGCTGGCCGGCATTATCGAGGAGGCGGGCCGTCCAGATGAGCAGGGTCAGGATCTCGGCGAGATCCTCCGGGGCGCGCGAGGGGGTGCCGCCCTCGGGATCGACGAGGGCGTCGGCGAGGGCGGCCATCTCGGCGAGGGCGGCGGAATGGCCGGGGTGGGGCAGCACCACGCCGCTCCAGACGAGGCCGGCGAGCGCGCGCAGCCGCGGCGGGCCCTCGGCGGCCTGCGGCCAGGCGCGGGCGAGGTAGCGCTGGTGCGCGGCAAGGGCGCGCCAGAAGCGGTCGGCGCCGCCGCGGTCGAGGCCCTGAGTGAGGAGCGCGGCGTGCAGCGCCCAGCGCTTCGCGCGCCGGCCGGCCGCCTCGGGCACCCAGCCCGGCC
The DNA here is from genome assembly GCF_937858865.1 of uncultured Amaricoccus sp. Lineage (GTDB taxonomy): Bacteria > Pseudomonadota > Alphaproteobacteria > Rhodobacterales > Rhodobacteraceae > Amaricoccus. The sequence continues at coordinate 2,412 of NZ_CALLYO010000316.1, forward strand.
CGCCGCCGTGGCCGAAGCGGGTGATCCAGTCCTGCACCCAGGCCTGCGCCAGCGCGCGTGCCGGGCGGTTGCCGAGGGCGGCGAGGTCGTCGAGCCAGAGCGAGGCCTGCCGTTCGGCCTCCAGGCGGCGGTCGGTGAGCGGCGCGGCCCAGATCGAGCCCTTGCCGACCGGGATCTCGCGGCCGAGCGTCGGCCAGCGGCCGTCGAGGAGCGCCTGCCCGGCGTCGGCGTCGCCGAGGAAGATCGGCTCGGGGAGCGTCTCGGCGACCTGTGGCCGGCCGCCGAGGCGGGCGCGGTGCGCCCAGATGCGGTTCTGCCACCCGCGCGGGAGCCGGGCGATCTGCTCGCCCAGGGCCTTCAGCGTCAGTGCGGGCGAGGACATGGGCGGGGCGGGACCGACAAGGTGATGATTGTCAGGACGTTATTGCCGCGCGGGGGGCGCTTGTCACGCGGCATCGGCCGCGGCGTCGCCCGGCTTCGCGAGACAGGCGGCATAGAAGCCGTCCATGCCGCCGCGCTCCGGCCAGAAGTCCGGGCGGAGGCGGAGGCCGCCGGCGGCGTCGATCCAGGCCGGGTCGATGCCGAGCGCGGCGGGATCGGGAGGAGCCATCCGCGCGCCGGGGGCGGCGGCACGGAAGCGGGCGAGCTGGTCCTCGCCTTCGGCCGGGAAGAGCGAGCAGACGCAGTAGACGAGCCGGCCGCCGGGAGCGAGCCAGCGCCAGGCGCGGTCGAGGAGCGCCGCCTGGAGCGCGAGGAGCGGCGCGAGCTCGCGGCCGGCGCGCAGGAAGGGCAGGTCGGGGTGGCGGCGGATGGTGCCGGTGGCCGAGCAGGGGGCGTCGACGAGGATGGCGTCGAACGGCGCCTCGGGCTGCCAGGCGAGGGCGTCGGCGGTCACGACCCGGGCGGCGAGGCCGGTGCGGGCGAGGTTCTCGTGCAGGCGGCGGAGGCGCGGGGCGGAGAGGTCGAGCGCGGTGACGTCCGCGCCGGCGGCGGCAAGCTGCAGCGTCTTGCCGCCGGGGGCGGCGCAGACATCGAGCACGCGCCGGCCGGCGAGGTCGCCGAAGAGGCGCGCGGGCAGCGCGGCGGCCGCGTCCTGCACCCACCAGGCGCCCTCGGCGTAGCCGGGCAGCGTCGAGAGCTGCACCCGGCCGGCGAGCCGCAGGTTGCCGGTCGGCAGGAGCTCGGCGCCGAGGCGTTCGGCCCAGTCCGCGGCCTCCGCCGGGTCGCGGAGGGTGAGGTCGATCGGGGGCGGCCGGCGGTGGGCCTCGGCGATGGCGGCGACGGCCGCGGGACCCCAGGCCGCGGCGATCGGGGCGGCGAGCCAGTCGGGCAGCGGGGCCTCGGGGGCGGCGTCCCAGAGGGCGGCGCCGCCCGCGGCGACCCGGCGCGCCACGGCGTTGACCAGCCCGGAGAGGTGGCGGGCGTGGCCGGCCTGGACGAGCCGCACGGCGCCGTCGACGGCGGCGTGCGGCGGCACCTGGTCGAGGTTGAGCTCGGCCACCGCGAGGCGAAGCGCGTTCATCGCCGTGGGGGGCGGCGGCTTGCGGAGGAAGGGCGCGAGGACGGCGTCGATGCGGCCGAGGTGGCGCAGCGTGCCGGTGGCCAGCGTCTGCGCCCGCGCCCGCTCGGCAGGGGCGATGGCCGCGAGCGGACCACCCGCGGCCTCGGCCTGCTCGGCGAGGGTCTGGCCCCGCTCCAGCACACCGGCGAGGAGCGCGGCGGCCGCCCGCCGCGCCGCGAGGCCCGGGGCCGCCATGCCGCTCAGCGCCGGCGGACGACCGGGATCGGGCTCGGCCGGGTCGGGATCCCGGCGTCGAGCCCGGGATTGCCGCCGCGACCGCTGCCGGGACCGCGGCCGCTGGCGCCCGCCATCGCCTCGAGGGCGCGGATACGGTTCTCGACGTTCGGATGCGTCGAGAAGAGGTTGTCCATCCGCTGGCCGGAGAGCGGGTTGACGATGAAGAGGGGGGCCGAGGCCGGGTTGCGCTCGGCGGTCGGCATGACGATGCGCTGGGCGGTGGACGAGATCTTGCGCAGCGCGCTGGCCAGCGCGAGCGGCTTGCCGCTGATCTCGGCGCCGAGCCGGTCGGCGGAATATTCCCGCGTGCGGCTGATCGTCATCTGGATGAGCGCCGCCGCCAGCGGCGCGAAGAGGACGGCGAGGATCATCCCGAGCGCCCCCATCCCGTTGTCGCGGTCGCGGGCGCCGCCGAAGAAGAAGCCGAACTGCGCCAGCATGGAGATGGCGCCGGCGACGGTCGCCGCGACGGTCATGGTCAGGATGTCGCGGTTCCGGACATGGGCGAGCTCGTGCGCGATCACCCCCTCGAGCTCGTCGGGGCCGAGGAGCTGGAGGATGCCGGTGGTCGCCGCCACCGCGGCGTTCTCGGGGTTGCGGCCGGTGGCGAAGGCGTTCGGCTGCGGCTCGCGGATGATATAGACCTTGGGCATCGGCAGGCCGGCCTGCTTCGCCAGCCGCGCGACCATCTCGTGCAGCTCGGGCGCGCTGGCGCGGGTGACGGGCTCGGCATTGTGCATCCGCAGCACCATCTTGTCCGAGTTCCAGTAGGCGAAGGCGTTGGTGGCGACGGCGAAGAGGAAGGCGATCGTCATGCCGCCGGTGCCGCCGATCGCGTAGCCCACGACCATGAAGAGCGCGGTCATCGCCGCGAGGAGCAGCATGGTCCGGAAGTAGTTCATCGCGCGTCCCGCCCCCTTGCGGCACCCGGATGCGGGGTCCATGATCGCCCCGCCGAGCGTGGAGGGAATATATGTCTGGGGAGCCGAGCGAAAAAGAGGCGCGCCGCGAGGCCGCCGCCGCCCGCGCGCTGGCGGAGGCCGAGGCCCGGCGCAGGGCGGCGTCGGCCGCGGAGCTGCCGCCCGAGATCGGCGGGCGGGACGGGCCCGAGCCGGTGCGCTTCGGCGACTGGGAGCGCCGGGGGATCGCGGTCGACTTCTGACCGCGCCCGGTCCGCCGGATGGAAAAGCAGGTCATCTGCATCAGCTGGGGCCCGAAGTACGGGGCGCGCTACGTCAACCGGCTCTATGCCGGGGTCGCGCGCAACATCACCCCGCCCTTCAGCTTCACCTGCTTCACCGACGATGCCGCCGGGTTCAACCCGGCGATCCGCGCCGAGCCGCTGCCGCAGCTCGAGGTGGCGATGCCGAGCGGCACCAAGGGGATCTGGCCGAAGGCGCGGCTCTGGGGGGCGGAGCTCGGCGGGCTGAAGGGGCCGGTCCTCTTCATGGATCTTGACCTGGTGGTGGTGGGCTCGCTCGACGACTTCTTCAGCTATGGCGAGCCGGAGGAGGTGATCCTCTCCCGCAACCCGAACACGCCGGCCGAGCGGCTGGGGCAGACCTCGCTCTTCCGCTTCCCGGTGGGCAAGCTCGTGCCGCTGCAGGAGATGTTCCTGGCCGATCCGCAGGGGGTGGCCGACCGCTACCGGTTCGAGCAGCGGTTCGTGACGCGCGAGGCGCCGGGCGGCGTGCGCTTCTGGCCGAACGCCTGGGTGCGGCATTTCCGGGCGCATTGCGTGCGGACGCTGCCGCTCAACTTCTTCCTGCCGCCGAAGCTGCCGAAGGACGCGCGGGTGGTGATCTTCCCGGGCGGGCTCCTGCCGCCGCACGCCATCGCCGGCCACTGGACCGGCGGCTACCGGCCGGGGACGCCGGGGGCGCACCTGCGCGGGCTCTTCGCCCGCGACCGGCCGGACCCGCCGCTGCGCTACCTGCGGCACTACCTCCGCCCGGCGCCGTGGGTGGCCGAGGCCTGGCGGGAGTGATCGGCCCGCGAGCCCGTGCCCGCGCGGGGATCGCCGGGGAGCCGGCGGCCTCAGTAGCTGTAGTCGGCGTAGATCCGCGAGAGATCGCCGCCCCAGTCGCCGGCGTAGCGGGCGAGCAGCTCGTCCGAAGCGGTCATGCCGGAGGCGACGATCTCCTTCAGCGCGTTGAGGAAATGCGTCTCGTCGCCGATCATCCCGCCCGCCCCCGGCCGCGCCCGCGCCGCGAGCCCGGCCTCGGCGATGGCGAGGACCTCGCCGGCCAGGTCGCGCATCGGCCGCCCGCGGATCTCGGCGCGGAGCCCGAGCCGCCCCGCGTCCCGGCGCAGCCGGTCGCGCTCCTCCGCCGTCCAGTCGCGGCAGAGATCCCAGGCCGC
>NZ_CALLYO010000317.1 GCF_937858865.1 uncultured Amaricoccus sp.
TGCGGCTTCGTGCGCTCAAACTTTGCCTTCGCCATGATGGTCTCCTTCTCCGGGCCCGGAGCCCGTCATGCCTCTGGTCAGGCGAACTTCGCCTGGATCTCGTCGGAAATGTTCTGCGGCACCGTGTCGTAGTGGTCGAACTGCATGGTGAAGACAGCCCGTCCGCTCGACATCGAGCGCAGCGTGTTGATGTAGCCGAACATGTTCGCCAGCGGCACCATGGCGTTGATCGCGATGGCGTTGCCGCGGGTGTCCTGGCCCTGCACCTGGCCGCGGCGGCTGGTCAGGTCGCCGATGATGCCGCCGGTGTATTCGTCGGGCGTGACGACCTCGACCTTCATGATCGGCTCGAGCAGCTTGGCGCCGGCCTTCTTCAGCCCCTCGCGCATGGCGGCGCGGGCGGCGATCTCGAAGGCGAGCACGCTCGAGTCGACGTCGTGGTAGGCGCCGTCGACCAGCGCCACCTTGAAGTCGATGACCGGGAAGCCGGCGAGCGGCCCCGAATCCATCACCGACTTGATGCCCTTCTCGACGCCCGGGACGTACTCCTTCGGCACCACGCCGCCGACGATGCGGTTCTCGAACGAATAGCCCTCGCCCGGCGCGGTCGGCTCGATCTCGAGCTTGATGCGGGCGAACTGGCCGGAGCCGCCGGTCTGCTTCTTGTGCGTATAGTCGATCTCGGCCTTGCGGGTGATCGTCTCGCGATAGGCCACCTGCGGCGCGCCGATGTTGGCCTCGACCTTGAACTCGCGCTTCAGCCGGTCGACCAGGATGTCGAGATGCAGCTCGCCCATCCCCTTCATGATCGTCTGGCCCGACTCGATGTCCGTCTCCACCCGGAACGAGGGATCCTCGGCCGCGAGCCGCTGCAGGCCCTGGCTCATCTTCTCCTGGTCGTTCTTGGTCTTCGGCTCGATGGCGATCTCGATCACCGGCTCGGGGAAGGTCATCGTCTCGAGCACCACCGGCTTCTGCGGATCGCAGAGCGTGTCGCCGGTCGTCGTGTCCTTCAGCCCGGCAAGCGCGATGATGTCGCCGGCAAAGGCCTCCTCGATCTCCTCGCGGTTGACCGAGTGCATCATCATCATCCGCCCGACCCGCTCGCGCTTCTCCTTGGTGGAGTTCAGCATCTGGTCGCCCTTCTTCAGGGTGCCGGAATAGATGCGGGTGAAGGTGAGCGAGCCGACGAAGGGGTCGTTCATGATCTTGAACGCGAGGCCAGCGAAGGGCTGGGCGTCGTCGGCCGAGCGGGCGATGTCGCGGGTCTCGGTCTCGTCGCCGGGCTTGAAGCCCATGTAGGCGGGCACGTCGAGCGGGCTCGGCAGGAAGTCGATGACGGCGTTCAGCATCGGCTGCACGCCCTTGTTCTTGAACGAGGAGCCGCAGATGACGGGGACGAACTTCATCGCCAGCGTGCCCTTGCGGATCAGCTTCCTGAGCGTCTCGACGTCCGGCTCCTCGCCCTCGAGGTAGGCCTCCATCGCCGCGTCGTCCATCTCGACGGCGAGCTCGACCATGGTCGCGCGCATCTCCTCGGCCTTGGCCCGGAGCTCCTCGCGCACCGGCTGCCGGGTCCAGGTGGCGCCGAGGTCCTCGCCGGTCCAGGTCCACTCCTCCATGGTGATGAGGTCGACCTGGCCGATGAAGGCGCTCTCCGAGCCGATCGGCAGCTGCACCGGGCAGGGCATGGCGCCGGTCCGGTCCTTGATCATCTTCACGCAGTTGAAGAAGTCGGCACCGATCTTGTCCATCTTGTTGACGAAGACGATGCGCGGCACGTGGTAGCGGTCGGCCTGCCGCCAGACCGTCTCGGTCTGCGGCTCCACGCCGGCGTTGGCGTCGAGCACGCATACCGCGCCGTCGAGCACGGCGAGGCTGCGCTCGACCTCGATGGTGAAGTCGACGTGGCCGGGGGTGTCGATGATGTTGAAGCGGTGCTTCGCCGTCTCCGGGGTCTTGCCGTCCGAGGTGCGCTCCCAGAAGGTCGTCGTCGCCGCCGAGGTGATGGTGATGCCGCGCTCCTGCTCCTGCTCCATCCAGTCCATGGTCGCGGCGCCGTCATGCACCTCGCCGAGCTTGTGGCTCTTGCCGGTGTAGAACAGGATCCGCTCCGTCGTCGTGGTCTTCCCGGCGTCGATATGCGCCATGATCCCGAAGTTGCGGTAGCGGTCGAGGGGATATTCGCGGGGCATCTTGGTCGTCCTGAACCTTGGCGTTACCAGCGGTAGTGGCTGAACGCCTTGTTGGCATCGGCCATCTTGTGGGTGTCTTCGCGCTTCTTCACCGCGGCGCCGCGCATGTTCGCGGCGTCGAGCAACTCGCCGGCGAGGCGCTCCTCCATCGTGTGCTCGTTGCGGGCGCGCGCGGCCTTGATCAGCCAGCGGATCGCCAGCGCCTCGCGGCGCTCCGGGCGCACCTCGACCGGCACCTGGTAGGTGGCGCCGCCGACGCGGCGGGAGCGGACCTCGACCGAGGGCTTCACGTTGTCGAGCGCCTCGTGGAACACCTCGACCGGCGCCTTGCGCAGCTTCTGCTCGACGCGGCCGAAGGCGCCGTAGACGATCGACTCGGCGACCGACTTCTTGCCGTCGTGCATCAGGTTGTTCATGAACTTGGTGACGACCTTGTCGCCGAACTTGGCGTCCGGCAGGATCTCGCGCCGCTCGGCGCTGTGACGACGGGACATGGTCTAGTTCCTCACTTCGGCCGCTTCGCGCCGTACTTCGAGCGGCGCTGCTTGCGGTTCTTGACGCCCTGGGTGTCGAGCACGCCGCGCAGGATGTGGTAGCGCACGCCGGGCAGGTCCTTCACGCGGCCGCCGCGGATCAGCACCACCGAGTGCTCCTGCAGGTTGTGGCTCTCGCCGGGGATGTAGCTGATGACCTCGAAGCCGTTGGTCAGCCTGACCTTGGCGACCTTGCGCATGGCCGAGTTCGGCTTCTTCGGCGTCGTGGTATAGACGCGCGTGCAGACGCCGCGCTTCTGCGGGCTTCCCTGCAGGTGCATCGACTTGCTGCGCACCACGCGCGGCTGCCGCGGCTTGCGGATCAGCTGTTGGATCGTTGGCATTCGAGTCTCAACCCCGTCTATCCATCCGTTTCGTTCGCGGCCCCCACGCACGCCGTCGCACGCGAATGCCAAAAATGCCGCGCCCGAAACCGCCCTCGGTTCCGTCGCGGCGAAATTCCAGAGGACTGGGGCATGAGGCCCGAGTCGTGACCGCCAGTTCAAGGCTTGGTCCGAGGAACAAGGGGCCCCCGGAAGCGCGCGGAACCTAGGGGGATCGTTTCCCCTTGTCAACACACGTCCGTCCCCCCTGCCCGCGCTTTTTCACCGCCGCATCCCGCCCGGCCGCCCGACGCTTGCTCCGCCGCCGCATCGAGGCTCGCTGCGCCCATATATAAGAGGAGTGTGGGCGATCCCGGTCCGCAGGCCGAGTAACGAAGTTTTAACCCGACGAATCCTTTCTGCATCAATGGGATAGCTATAGTTTCGCGCGCGAAATCCCGATTGCGCATGTGCCCGGGGCGGCCGCCGGGCGCCGCGCCCCGCTCGTTCTTGCGTTTTCACCCGATTGCCCTTATCTCGCGCCCATTCGCGGAAGGGGGTCCCGGTGGCCCGAACAAGGGAAAGCCAAGGATGGCGAAGGCAAAGTTTGAGCGCACGAAGCCGCACGTGAACATCGGCACGATCG